>JANLIO010000003.1 GCA_024654265.1 bacterium
CCAAAAGGCACACCCCATATGGATGCGCCATGATTGGTAGCGCTCTATGTGGAATCCCACGATAAAAGTGGGGAAGACGGGTAAACAGCCTGTCCCAATCTCGACGAAGAGGTGTAGGCCGACTTCGTTTAAAACATCTTAGGTGGAAATTTATATCTGCCGGAAGTCCTACAACCTGGGCATTTAGGAGGTGATGAAGGCGTGCTGTTCTGCACGCGATGCTCAGGATTCGAGAGTCTCCGATACATATCGGGGTGAACGACTAGGTTTGTGACTCGAACACAATCCGCAACAGAACACAAAACTCGGGTAAGGGAGCGATACACTCACGCTCCCTCCCACTTTTATTTTCATGAGTATTTCGTGAAAATAAATGTGAGGATATGCCTTGCACTGAGACGGACGGATTCCGTTTTTTTTGTTCATCAGGAGGAATATGATCTGGCAACTGAAATCTGGGGAGGTAGTTGTCGATCGACATCGATCGCACCTCCACCCCGGTGTCGAGCGCCTGCTCCCGGAGGCGTTTGGCAGAATCGGGTCTGCTGGGAGAAATTTTTTCGTCGAGGAGATCGATTTTGGTCGACTCATCGGCGAGACGGTTTGCGTCGCCACGGGGCCCGGCGATCAAATCGTGTTTGCGAAAAGGCCCGAACGGGCCGGGCTGACGCGGTTCGTCAAGAAACGCAAGCCAGAGGTGTGTTCAAAACTTGTCGTGATCCTGAAGGCGGGAGATTGCGACGAGTACGTGCTCATCACCGCCTTCATTGGCGGACGGCCGGAGCCGGAACCCTGGGACCGGAACGCCACACCGAGAAGCGTGGAGTTCTGGAAGGCTCACGCCCTCGTATGGGGGTGTGAGCCTATCGTTTCGGGGACCGAAACGGCGGAGTGAACACGTAGGAGATATGGCGACTCCGAAAACAATTCGCCTAAAATTCTAGCACTCGGGGATGAGACGCACATCTCATCCTCCGATCTGAAATCTTAAAAAAGTTTGAGCTTCCAGACCGAAATAGAACACCGAATTACAATATGAAGTTCTATTTTTCGTGAGTGAATCTTACCCAACAACATCTTTTTATCCATTGGCACCAGCCTATGCACGAATATATTCAAAGAGCGGCCTTGAAGGATCGCTCTCTCCCCGAGAGGCACTCTCGGATTGATTCGTGTCGTAGGTTGATGTTAATGGACTTGATAAAAAGCTTAGAATATGGCATACTCCCACCCTTAGATATGCCAAATATTAGAAATGTTGCGATTATCGCCCACGTTGACCACGGGAAGACAACCCTTGCGGACGCTTTGTTAAAGCAAAGCGATACGTTTCGAGACGCTGATTTGGAAGGAACAACCATTTTAGACTCAAACGATTTGGAGCGAGAGCGTGGAATCACGATTCTTTCAAAGAATTGCGCGGTTGTGTATGGCGATACAAAGATCAATATTGTTGATACTCCCGGTCACGCTGATTTTGGTGGAGAAGTGGAACGCATCATGAATCTTGTTGATGGTGTGTTATTGCTTGTGGACGCAAAGGAAGGTGCCATGCCACAAACACGATTTGTGTTGAAGAAGGCGATTGAAGCGGGGCATCGAATTATTTTGGTTATTAATAAAGTTGATAAATCTGATGCACGACCTGATTGGGTGTTGAATCAGATCTTTGATTTGTTTGGTGAGTTGGGAGCATCGGATGCGCAAACGGATTTTCCAGTTGTGTATGCGTGTGCGAAGCAAGGGAAAGCCGGCATGGACGAAAATCTTGAAAACATGGTTGATATCCGACCGCTTTTTGATACGATTTTGAGAGAGGTTGCAGAACCGAAGAATGATCCAACGGGGCCACTTCAAGTTTCCGTTGCCAATGTGTCGTACGATGTCTATAAAGGAAAGATGGGAATCGGTCGTGTTGTTCGTGGTGTGTTAAAACCTGGGAACGTTGCATGGATCACGCGCGACGGATCTGTCCACTCTGCCAAGGTGACAAATGTTTTGTCGTTTAGCGGACTTGGAAAAATTGAGGTTGCGGAAGCGAGCGCAGGGGACATTGTCGCGTTTACCGGAATCTCGAATTTGAATATTGGAGAAACAATCGCTGATGTCAATACACCGGAAGCACTGCCTGTCATCGAGATTGAACAGCCAACCGTAAAAATGACATTTGGTGTGAACACGTCGCCGTTTTCAGGAAAAGAAGGAACGCTCACCACATCGCGAAACATTCAGGAGCGGTTGGAACGCGAGGTTCAGAATGATGTTGCACTTCTCGTGGAACGTGGAGCAGGGGAGGGCGCATTTGTTGTTTCGGGTCGCGGAGAACTTCATCTTTCTATTTTGATTGAACGGATGCGCCGAGAAGGATATGAACTGCAGGTGTCACGACCGCAGGTTATTTTGCGAGAAGAGGATGGTGTTAAAACAGAACCATTTGAAGAGGTCACAATTGAATGTCCGGAAAATGCGAGCGGATCGGTGATTGAAAAGATGGGAAAGCGAAAGGCGGAAATGAAAGACATGAAAGTCGAAGGCGACAATGTATTTCTCACATTTGAAATTCCAACACGTGGGCTTATCGGGTATCGATCTGAGTTCATGAAAGATACAAAAGGACGTGGTATTTTGAACACACTCCTTTTGGGATACCGACCGCACATTGGGGAGATTGATTCTGCTCCACACGGTTCGATCATTGCATTTGAGGCTGGTGTTTCAACGGGGTATGGCCTTATGGCAGCGCAAGAACGTGGACAGATGTTTATTGGCCCTGCCGTTCGCGTGTATGAAGGCATGGTCGTGGGTCAGAATTCACGAGCCGTGGATTTGGAGGTGAACGTGTGTCGTGAAAAGAAATTATCAAACATGCGTTCAAAAGGTGAGGGCGTTTCCGAGGGATTGGAAACGGCGCGGGTTTTGAGTTTGGAGGAAGCAGTTGAATATCTTGGTGATGATGAGTTTTTGGAAGTCACGCCACTTTCACTGCGTATTCGAAAAGCGTTTCTCAAATCTCATGAGCGCAAACGGACTCTCTCGGAGAATTAAAATAAAAAGCCACCTTCGGGTGGTTTTTTGGTGCGTGATTATTTCGAGTATGATATAGATATACTATTCCTTATGAGCAAAGAATCATTCTCATCTATTCCGAATCAGAAACAGACATCTTCATTGGAAAGAAGTCGAAAAATCGAGGCATTTACAGCACGACTTAAAAAAGATTCAACGTCGACGCTTGTTCAGATCGCGCTTCATCTTGCCGGAAAGCCATCAACACTTCCGGAAGATCGAATGAAGTCTATCGACGCGCTCTCTCAGAGTGATCGGCAACTCTTTCAATGGTCAGTGAAAGAAATGCTCCGGGTGATCAAGCAAAAGGCTGAGCCAAAAAAGCTTCGGATTGATATCTCCGGTTCGTGACGGATGTATCGCAAACATCGTCATTGTTTATGCGGACATTTTTTTCAATCGTGATTCCCGCATTCAATGAAGAAGCGAGAATATGTACGGCGATTCAAGAGGTGCGAACTCTTTTTAATGTGTTGGGTTTTTCATATGAGATTATCGTGGTTGACGATGGATCAACGGACGACACAGCCGTGATTGTCCGTAGTTTGGCAAATGAATATTCTCAAATTCATTTGTTTCATCACGATACAAATCGCGGGAAGGGTTCGGCTGTGCGTTCTGGTGTGATGGAAGCAAAAGGTGATTGGATTTTACTTTTGGACGCTGATCTTTCAGCGCATCCGCGTGAAATGATCGCGTTGATATCACGCTTGGAATCGTGTGACATGATTATTGGATCACGACGCGCGCGGGGAACGCGGATTGAAAAGGCACAGCCATTTTATCGTGTCTTTTTTGGAAGGCTTTTTAATTTTTTTGGTGTTCGTTTGTATCTCGGACTTCCTTTTTATGATACGCAGTGTGGGTTTAAACTTTTTCGTAAGGACATTGCGCCAATTTGCTCGCAACTACAAACAGCAGGATGGGTGTTTGATGTGGAGCTTATCGCCCGAGTATTTATAAAAGGATTCCGAATCGTGGAAGTTCCGGTGACGTGGAGCCATGGTCGCGAAAGCAAAGTTCATTTACGACATGTCTTTTCTATTTTGTCTGAATTAAAAACGATTCAAAAAATACTTCGGAAACAAGAGGATCCATAAACGGCCACTCGATATCCGTTTTTGTTTTTATTCTTTTTAGAGCATGAGACTAATAGATCGAAAATGTTGACGTGGATGTTTCTTGGACTCGACCGAAACCACATCCTCCGGGATCAGGAATCATCGTTCCGTCGAGCGCAGTCACGGTTTTGTTGAGTGCGTGGTAGTGGGGTGCGGAACATTCGGCTTCGCGGTCTGTAAAGACGTAGAGATCGGAAAGAGGAATCACGCGAGAACGATACACGATCGCATTTGTGGTCATGAGGCGTTTTGGTTTTGTCGTGTTCGGCATAATGATATCTTCAAGCTCAGTTGTAGGAACTGATGAATCCCCAAGAATAAAAATTGGGTCTTGGAGATATTCGGTATCAAGAGAGCGGGGTTGAGGGAGAGGGCGCGTGTCAGATCCGGAACCAATCGGGACGGTCTCTTCTTCTCCGGCAGAAACGAGAACATCGGAACCTGAAGCTTGAAATGTTCCATTTGATAGCGTGCGAAAAACGCGAACCGTATCTTCGTGAACACGGATACTTACGGAGTTTGGAAGTTGAAGAACGCCGAAAGATGTTCCGCGAACAACGGAGGCAACGTCGGAGGCTTCAATGCCAAAGTCATCTCCGGTTTCGAGAAGTTTTTGGAGTCGTGTCCAAACGCGACCGGCCTCAAGTCGAGCGTGCACAAAAAGTCGATAGTTTGAAATATCAGATTTTGAAAGAATAAAAATACTTTCATTTCCGACAACTGTGTGACCGTAAAATGGCCAGAGAATATCAACGGTCGACGTTGGTCCGGTTTGGATAATGTCGCCGGCGTTCAGTGGAAAATTATTTTCAGCGTAAAAAATATCGGTTCCGCGTTGGATGAGTGGAGTGCCTTCAACTGCCCGAATGCGAGCTGATGCGGTGATGTCTTCAACATTGGGCATATCCGCTTCTTTTTGCAGTTCAATTGGAGCGATATCCTTTTTTTCTGTTTCTCCGGTCGCTCTGTTTTTGAAATCAAAAAAAAGTGCGATCAGAGCGAAGATGAGGATAGCGAGAACGAGAAGCGCACGATAAAAATCTTTCATATGAAGAGCGTAGACGGGGATCGGAAAAAAGACAACATCCACTCGTCATCTCGACCTCCCCACTCCGTCATCCCGAAAGCATTCGGGATCCCTCTTAAAATAGAACATTCCTTTGAAAAGGGATTCCTCCACTCGTCGCAAAGCCTCCTCAGTCGGAATGACGATAATTCCGTCATCCCGAGAGCATTCGGGATCCCTCTTAAAATAGAACATTCCTTTGAAAAGGGATTCCTCCACTCGTCGCAAAGCCTCCTCAGTTGGAATGGCGATAATCCCGTCATCCCGAGAGCATTCGGGATCCCTCTTCAAAGAAGATTATCCATTTGAAAGAGGATTACTCCATGGAAGGAATGAGCCGGTGTATTGATGTTAGAAGTTGGGATTGTTGAATGGAGTGGATAGTGATAGCGTTTCTGTATATGAAACTATTCATTTCTTTATTCTCAATCTTAGCGCTTGTCGGTCTTTTTGCTCCTCCTGCCATTGCGAGTGATTGTTACGTTGATCCTGTCCAAGAATACTCTGGGTCGGCAACCATAAAATCAGCTGTGTTCATGAGGGATCAGGCTTGTATGGAGGGGTCTGTTGTTCTTGTCACACTTGCATCTGGCGTAAGCGTGAAGGTCGTTGGATTTACCGATGGATGGTATCGAGTCGAGTGGAATGGCGCGCGCGGTTGGATTGGTCAGCAATTTTTAAATGCCGGTGCGTCACAAACGGGCACAACGTGGAGTTCATATCAGACATACATGAATGAATATCCGAGTAAAAGCCAAACGAGTGCCACGACTCCTACGCCTGCGGTAACAGATAACGATCCAGCGCTTTTGAATCGTGTACGTGGGTATATTCTGCTTCAAGTTCAAAATCATGGTGAGGCATGGTACGTCGATCCGATTTCTGAGAAACGATATTACATGAAGGATGGACCAACGGCGTATCAGATGATGCGATCATTCGGTCTTGGTGTGACAGAAGCGGATTACGCGCGCATGGCATCCGGAGATTGGTCGATGAAGAATCGACTTCGTGGGCGAATCATTCTTCGCGTGCAGGAACATGGCGAGGCGTATTATATTCATCCAAAAGATTTAACGCTTCATTATCTTCAGAATGGGGAAGAGGCATATCGTGTTATGAGACTCTATAGTTTGGGAATCATTAATGCGGATTTGGATCGTCTCTCTGTAAGCTCAATTCCGCTCAAATAAAGTGTGTTGTCTTCAAAAGCGTAACCTGTTAAAGTCAAAACACTATGAATTACATTATTGGTTTTTTGATTGTTGCCGTTGTTATTTCGATTCGCGAGGTAAAGCAGTATGAGCGTGGTGTTGTTTTAACGCTCGGAAAATTTACGGGGATAAAAAAACCGGGATGGCGACTCATTCTTCCCGTTTTTCAATCCATGAAAAAGGTGGACATTCGTGTAAAGGCAGTGGATGTTCCGGATCAGGATGCGATTACGCAGGATAATATTTCGTGCAAGATCAACGCGGTTATTTATTACAAAGTCGTTGATGCGGGGAAAGCGATTCTTGAGGTTGAAAACTTTTGGCATGCGGTCAGCCAGCTTGCGCAGACAACGATGCGAACCGTTGTCGGGCAACTGCCGTTGGATGGTTTGCTGATTCGTCGCGATGAAGCTTCGACGCGGATTAAAGAAATTATTGAACGGAACGCAGTCGCGTGGGGATTGGATATTGAAAATGTAGAGTTGAAAGATATCGTCCTTCCGGAAGATATGAAGCGCACCATGGCAAAGCAGGCTGAAGCGGAGCGTGAACGTCGTGCGGTGATCATTAAGTCTGAAGGAGAAGTTTCGGCAGCGGAAAATTTGAAGAAAGCGGCAGATATGCTTTCATCATCCCCAGCTTCCCTTCATCTTCGCACATTAAATGCGTTGAATGATATTTCATCCGATCAATCAAATACAATCGTTTTTGCAATCCCACTTGAAATCGTGAAAGCGTTTCAATCATACGTTGAGAAGAACGATCGGAGTTGACGCATAAAATCCTGCATGTAAAATACCCCTCGTAATTCACTGAGAGGTATTTTGTTTATGACGTATTTTCAAAAAGTAGTTCTTTTTTCAAATGTATTTCTTTTTGTGCCTGTTACAGTAATGGCCTCAGAAGGCACGACAGAACACGGGAATGCGTTTACATATACGCTCGCTGTTCTCGCGCTGATCGTTGTTGCGGCAAAAATCGCCGGTGCCATTGCCGAACGATTTAAACAAGTCTCCGTGCTCGGTGAGCTCTTGCTCGGCGTTGCTCTTGCTGTACCTGCGTTATTTGGTTTTCATGCCCTTCAGGAACTTGCGACAAATGAACTTGTAAACTTTTTAAGTGAGGTTGCTGTGATCCTTCTTCTTTTTCAGGTTGGGCTTGAATCAAATTTGCAAGAGATGAAGCGCGTTGGCATTAACTCGGCAATTGTTGCGGTCGTTGGTGTCATCGTTCCGTTCTTATTGGGAACATATGTATTAGCACCATGGTTGTTTCCAGGAGCTGGAGATATTTTTGGGCTGTTCCTTGGTGCAACGCTAACGGCAACATCCGTTGGAATTACAGCACGTGTATTTAAAGATCTTGGAGTTTCGACAACAAAAAATGCGAAGGTCGTTCTTGGCGCGGCGGTGATTGATGATGTGATTGGACTCGTAATCCTTGCTGTGGTGAATGGTATTGTGCAGAGCGGTTCAGTCCATATGGGTGATGTTGCGTGGATTTCTGTAAAAGCATTTGCGTTTCTTGCCGTTTCAATTGTGTTGGGTCGCGTTCTTGCAGAACCGATTAGCGCCATTTTATCGCGTATCACTGCGGGGATTGGTATGAAAATGGCAATGGCGCTCGCATTTGCTTTCGGATATGCGTATCTTGGTTCGTTATTTGGACTTGCGCCAATTGTTGGTGCGTTTGCTGCAGGTTTGTTGCTAGATCATGTACACTTTCGACGCTTTTCATCGCCAAAGTTTATTTCAACTATTCAAGATGTCATGGAAGGATCAAAAGATTCTGGTGTCATAGATCGGATGCACATTGCAATCGAGGGTTTTCGAGAACGGCACATTGAAGATCTCATTGAAGATTTTGGCCAATGGTTTATTCCGATCTTTTTTGTGATGACAGGACTCTCTGTCAATTTGGCTGTATTCGGAAATCTAAAAGTACTTTTTGCGGCACTCGCGCTTACGGGTGTTGCTGTCATTGGGAAAATCGTAGCCGGTTTTTTTGCAGGCAAGGGAACGGATTGGAAGATCGTGGGGTTTGGGATGGTCCCACGCGGAGAAGTCGGATTAATTTTCGCCAGCATCGGACAGCAGAGCGGTGTATTAAATGACGAGGCGTTTGCAGTCGTCGTTGTCATGATTATTTTGACAACACTTATCACGCCGATCATGTTACCGATGTTTCTCAAAAAGAAGGAGGCATAAAAAGAAGTATTGTCTTCATCAGATGATCCTTTAAAGGATCTATAAAAGAGCGCCACCCGGTTTTCCGTGTGGCGCTTTTGAAGAATGCCAACGTTAATCGCTGGCAGAAAAAGGGTGTGGTTGGCTGTAGGATCGAGATTTACAACCCTACAAACACAAACGTGCAGTGAAGATCGCCGATGCGAGGCCACCGACTTTGGTTGTAGGCTCGAACCTCCTGCATGATTTTTTGCTGATCGTCCTCATCTTTTTTGACGACCGGCATCATATCCTTGGCGGTGGGTGACATGTGTCTGTGCGACACATTGTTGTCCCATGGCAAGTTTTTGATGCCATTTCGCCCGATTCTTTTGTAAAGATTCATTTTCTCCTCCCCCTTCCGTTCACGATCGTACATCATGAGCAAAAGGGGAGGCGTAAGAAACTTACGCTCACCTTCCTCCGGGTTCTCTCCTCCGGGTTTCGCCGTTTCTCCTCCTCACCAGCCCTAAAGGGCTTTGGATTTCTACGAGAAAAAGTTACCAACGAACCAGATTTACCCTCTTTTGCCGAAGCTTTGTAGGGTTTGGCGGCTGCGTTTGCAAACCACAAAAAACAAGCTACACGAAAACAGTAATTTTGTCAAGTCTAGACCTTACAAAATAGATAAAATGTATAAAATAATGCATTTATGTTAAGAAATATCCAACTAGTCTATTGCGAGACTGTTGACAGAATCGGCAATTTATGGTATAAACCCACTGATCCTAGAGGGTTTTTCCTCTCGGTGTTCACAACAATCAAGAAGAAAGGAGGCCCAACGGTGGGCTTCAAACGCAGGTGCGATCAAAACGCTGGTCAAGATCTCTTGACCAGCGAACAAACTCTTCAGAGGAAGGAGGTGTGTCATGGGTGACGGTTGCGCTTAGACAGCGCGCCTCACCGTGACGACGGTGGCGATTGAGCCACGAAAAAAAATCATGCCAGCGTTGGTTAATGGGTTTGTGAAGCCCGTTATCAATCACAGCAGGCATGAAATGAGCAGAACGGCATTCTGCTCATGTGGTGCGAAGTAAGCGCCATGCTCCCAGCTCCGTCTTTGTGCTTGCGCAGAGGCGGAGCTCTTTTTTTATTTTGTTCGTTTGCAACTCCAGAGTTCGTCAAACAACGCGCGAAACGTATCAGCAAGTTCTTGGCTTTCAATTAAAACGGAAATTTGTTTTCCACGGAATGTGGAGAATGCAACCGTTGATCCGTACACAAAAATGTCGCCACCAAAATCCGCATTTTTTATTGGAAGATGAACGACTTTGCTCTCTCCGTTTCGTGTTTTTACCGGTTCTCGTAGTGCACGATAGAAACCACGCATTCTCGGTTTGAGTTTATTTAATTTTTTGTAAAATTCTTGTAAATCTTCACGTGTGTAGACGTTGAGAATTTCGTCGAGATTTCCGAACTCGTCAATTTGTTTTGGTTTTGCAGAAACGACATCATCCTGTAAAGCTTTTAAAGCTTCACGTCCCTCAAAGAGTTTGACGACAGGCTTTTCTCCGCGTTGCATGAGTTTTAAATCGTCGATTGATGATTTCATGTCTCGCAATGTCGCTTCCATGTCACCAACGCGAGTTTGCACGAACGCGACCAGTCGTTCCGGTGACTCCGCAGTATAAAGTGTTTTCTTTCCTTTTCGCATCGTACTCATCAAGCCACTTTTCATGAGGCTTTCAATCGCGCCATAGGCTGTGACACGAGACACGTTCGCTCTTTGTGCAAGATCTTGCACGGCTGATGGCCCCTCTTTGAGCGAGGCGAGGTATATGTTTGTTTCACTTTCCGTGAAGCCGAGCGAACGAAGCGTTGATTTCCAATTATTCATATGTGAATAGTATAGAGGAGGTGTGGGGAATTTGGAATTTGGAATAAAAGGAGAATGCGGAATATATCTGTCATCCTCGGGTTTAACCCGGGGACCCAGGATAAAATGGTGCGCTTTATCTAAATAGGAATTGCTCTTTAATCCTGGATCCCCGTTTTCACGGGGATGACAGAATAATCTAGCTTCATCGGATGTCGGACATCCGATTTCCTTCCT
>JANLIO010000010.1 GCA_024654265.1 bacterium
GACGTCAACCTTCTTTTTCGGCACGCGAACGTGCGGGTGGAAGGGTTGCTCTGGTCTGGATTGTGGATCGCCAAGTTGACTGAAGAGTTCGGACCCTTGCGATTGGCAGGCGAGTGCGATGATCGGAAGGATGAACAAAAAGAACACTGTTGAGTTTATGATCTTTGAACGTGACATTCTCTTTACTTTCTTTTTCGAAGTGTCGTTGTGAGATCAAAGCAGATTTTGAATCTCGTACCTCCTTCCACAGCTATCATTGACCCGTGTGTTGCGTCAAGAAAAAGTGTGGATAAAAAAAGCCCACCCGAGAGTGGGGTGGGAGATTAGGCAGATTCTTTATCTGAGAGAGGTTGTCGTAGACTGGATTTTTTGGGTTCAAATCGATCCGGAATATTCTCCAGATCAATCGTCTCCCACTTCGCGAGGACGCTTTTCGCAAAAGCATCGATATCTGAATTGAAAATTTCACGACCAAAGCCCGGAAGTGCAACCGCGAGCTTGTGGAGACGGGTGTAGCTCTTTCTGAGCATTGAAACGAGAATCCTCGAGTTTCCTTGTGTCCGAAACTCATGATACGCGAACAGGAGGTAATCAAACTTTTCGATTGCATCGAATATGAGTTGGATGAGAGCGAGTTCATCTTGATTCGCGTTACAACGAACGAACTGGGATTGCTCGTCAGTAAGAACGTCTTTCCCCGCGAGAAACTGCGTGAGAAAGCGGGCTCGGAAGAGGTTGCGTACTGGGATTGGCAAGGTTCCCGTTGATTCTACGAATGACGCAACCTCATCCATATCGGTGAAGGCGCTTTTGTCTGAAAGCAAAACGTCTTTGCCATCTTCTGAGCGACACATCTCGCCGAGGTCATGAAGTGCGACAATCTCGTATACGATTCCGGCATCAAACCGAGTTGGGTTATGGCGTTGTTCAGCGCGGACAATCGCGATAGCTGGCAACATAATGCTCGCCGTATGGGCAAGCGTTGTTTGCGGACGGGCGTTGCTTGATTCTTGGAATTGATTCCAGCGTTTTACCTTCGTAAGATCGTGTTCCATCTCCGCCTGTAAACTTGAAAGAGAAACGAGTAGATCCATTGAATACTCCTGTGCCATGTCAAAGTCCTTTGTTCAAGTAGAAAAGTGCCCGCCTATTTTCCCTGAAGAGTCGGAAGGAATCAATGTGTCGTGTCAATTGGAGGCGTATCTTTCTTGTTTTGGAACAGGAAGCCAATAAGACCTGTAATAATGAGGACATCAGCGATATTAATTGCAGAGCGGTTGAAAAGGAGGATCCAGTCGAAAACAAAACCATGAAAAATGCGATCCCACACATTGCCAAGCGCGCCGGCAAGAAGAATGGCTAGAGAATAGACAAGAGAACGTTTATAATCAGCAATCGCACGAAAGAGAAGAATAAGAACAATACCTATAAAAAATAATGTTATGAGGATGATTGCGGATTGAGGTACAGCGATATTTGCGATGATTCCAAAGTTTCGATGTTGGATAAATCGAATGAACGAAGGGTGAAAGATAAAAATGTCGTAAGTTTGGTTTGAGAAGAAAGTTTTTGTCACTCGATCCAAAAAAAGAAAAACCGTTGTGATGGCAACGGCGTTTCGAATCAAACGAGTCGTTTGGTACTCCATATGAGTCCTACAACTCTTGTGTAAGAATTTTTTTACAACTAATACAGCTTGAGGATGCAGGGCGAGCCTCGAGGCGTTTAAGGTCAATATCTTTACTGCAATATTTACAAGTGCCGTATGTGCCTTTTTCGACTGATGCGAGCGCTTTTGTTACATCACGAAGTTCACGTTCAAGATTCGCTTCAATAGAAAGCTCATCAGCGTATTCAGCGATTTCTCCGGCGTTATCATCTTCAGAGTTGCTTCCACTTTCTGGATACTCCGTAATGTAATGCCCCGGTTGAGTTGGATCCTTTGCACCCATCGTGTCCAATTCCTGTCGAAGACGGGTTTTTTCTTCTACAAGACGACCCGTAAAGTGTTCTAATTGTTCAGGTGTCATATGTGTATGGTTTAGAAGAGTTTAACGTTGAATAATAAAATGGTCAATGAATGAATGGTGGGCAAAAAAAGGTATTGAGTTGATATTTTTGGCAAAATGAAAAGCCGCGTTGCGACCGAAGGTAAAAGTATCTTTGTCGACGCGGCTTTCAACGAAGACCGGGATTCTGAATCGTCAGTGCGTGCTCAATCTGCAAAGGCAGAGAACGTGCTCAATCTGCAACGGCAGAGAGCGAAAGAATCGCAATGACAAAACGAATACACAGTAAGTCCACGTTGTATTAGGACTGTTGCTTCGACCTAACCCTGGTAGTGCCTCTGATTCGGTAAAAACCGATTCTTTCCACAGATGGTGGATGAGGGGTATACCTGCAGAATAATGCAGTTTTTTGGATTTTGTTTTTGATTTCCGTGTCCACGGTGTGGACGGGGTCAAGTCAATGCACATAACTGGCGTTCGCTAGGAGCGTACGTCAGTTCTTACAGATGGAAAGATCGAGAGAGCACAGTAGGTGCATATGTATAATACGACTTTTTACACATTCGTACAATCCTCTATGGGGATAGGTATAATATATAGTGTTTTTCCTGTGTATTATTAAAAAACAGCCTGTGGATAAACAGTGGATTACCAGCAGATATCAATTTCGTTTTTGTTTGGCACAAAAGAAAGTTTCTCGCTTGGGAGGATGTGGGGAAGTTCAAATGCGTCCGTGAGGTTCAAAATTGTGGTTTCGTCGAATATCGCAAACGCAGGAAGATCCGAGCACGGAGCGGGAAGCGGATCAGTAAAATCCGGGTTGGGGGAACCAAGGTAAATAAATCGATCCCAGAACTTGAGAACTCGACCATCCTTTAGTTCAAATGTTTGGTCCTCGTCTGTCATTTTTGGGGCGCGTGTTTCATGACCGATGGATCCATCCGGAAGTTGAAAAGTTGCGGTCTCAACAATCCCGGCATCAGCTGCAATCCGTTCGCGAGTCTGCGCGAGAGGTGGAGTATCAAACTCAAGAAGGATATTTATTTGATCTTCTGATTGTGACCACTGAACGATTGTTGGTGTCTCCAAATTCCCGAAAGAGATGTCACGAGTTTCAAATTGTCGTTGAAGCTTTGGCCATAGATCTGGAATCGCGCGTACCGAAATTCGATTCATTGATGAAATGACGGTTGTTGGATAATCGATGATTTGAGGAGCCGGTAGATTTGTTTTCCAATTTTTTGCCTTCACCACGCCGTATACATTTAAAACACTCTCATTTCCCTTAAATTTGGCAAAAGTTTCTGGCCAAACCCCAAGCCAAGTGGATGAAAAGAGGGAGCGTATACGCCCCAAAACATGAAAAACACTAACCATTGATTCGGATGTGTATTCAAAGCCGTTTTGCTTCCAGTGGAAAAATCCGAGGTTCATTCCGAATGGTTGAAGCAGTCCGGAATCATCTTTTACATATCCCACGAAGACTGGAAGATGTGGCGTGTTGGCCCGTGTCTGCTTCCATATGTCAGGACTGTTTGCAGGAAGTTCCGTCCGCGGGGAAAGATACGAAAGGATGACAGTCTCTGCTGGAAGTGGGAGTGAATTTCCAAAAAAGAGTTGTGCAATAAATCCAAAAATGACGCAGAGAAGCGCGACCGCTATCCCTGCGACAATGTATGGTGAACGTGATCGTGAACTTGTGCCGACCCCTCCGCCGTAGCCA
>JANLIO010000026.1 GCA_024654265.1 bacterium
CAACGAGGATGATGTTCGAGCCACGGCTGTTTTGAAAGATTGGTTGGTGTCGTATGCAAAAAATGAAACGTCATATCCAACTCCATATCCGTGGAGTCCATCGTCGAAAGCATGATGAGTTTCTAAAGGGTGTTTATTCTACAAAAAAGCTCAGTTTTTCACGGAGCTTTTTTGATGGTCGGGCTGGCGGGACTCGAACCCGCGACCTCGTCGACCCGAACGACGCGCGCTAGCCATCTGCGCTACAGCCCGATATTTACCGTACGAAGTTATCATTCCCAAAAAGCTTTGTCTACTGAGATCTGATATAATCTTTTTATGAAAAAGAAAAGTATTTCGAAATTCATTTTTTCGATTACTCTTGTTCAGCTCGTTGGGGCGTTGGGCGCACTTTGGACGACAAGGGAAATTGGAGGATGGTATGCAACGTTGGCTCGTCCGTGGTTTGCGCCACCGAATTGGCTGTTCGGACCGGTGTGGACAGTACTGTATCTTTTGATGGGAATCGCGCTATACCGTTTTTGGATATCAGATTCGAAGAAAAAAGATTTTGCATTTATCCGCAGTGTTTATCTGATTCATTTCATTCCTCACATTGCGTGGACGTGGTTTTTCTTTTCTTTGCATCGTATCGACCTCGCGTTTATCGATATTCTCGTTATGGACGTTATGGTTGCGTGGATTCTGTATCGTATGAAGGAGCACGACAAAAGAATCGTATATTTTCTCGCTCCGTATTTGGGATGGATCTTATTTGCAACTGCGTTGAATTACGTATTTTTGTCTCAGTACGTGAGATAAGCATACTTTTTGACGATTTGCTTTCCCTTTGTTGGGCAGGTATTCTTAGTTTAATATGAAAATGCCACGAGTGAAAAAGGAAGAAATCGAAGAAAGAGTGTATGGCACGAAGATGAAAACAATTGAGCGAAAGCATGGCGTTGATTTCGGTTTAGATGGCGAACTGGAACTTGGAGTCTTTTTAAAAAAACAAGGATACGCTCCTCTGGCAGACATGCTAGAAGAGGCCTAGATTTTTCTATGGATCAAATTGTTGGCGTATCGAATTTTGAATTTGTCCGCGAACAGCCAATTCGAGTGAGAATGGATCTCACCTTTCAACATATTCTTGATCTTCTCTCTATTTTATCGTTGGAAACGTATTCGGAATTACAAAAAAGCAGTTTTCGAAAAACAATTATTATCAGCACGGCATCCATTATTGAGGGGTTGCTTTTATATTTGTTGACACAGAAAAAATCTGAAGAAGAATGCGCACAACGAAGAAAAAAGTACCGAAATGTAAATGAAATCTATCTATTGGATGATGTAAGACGTATCGTTTGGGCGGAGGAGGTGATGGAGACGAGCGATTTTTCTTTTTCAAAAATCAACTTTCATCAGATAACTCATTTGTGTAGTGAGATGAAATTTATTTTGCCTGAAATGAAGAAGCGACTTGAAAAAGTTCGTGATCTGAGAAATACACAACATATAGGTAATGTCGATTCAGTGGATCGGGAGTACTCAAAAGAGGATCTTAATTTTGTTTTTTCTGTTGCACGAGATGTGAAAAAAATAGTGCAATGCCAAGTATGAATTGGATACAGTTGCCGGTTGATTTTAAAGATCGCCCACGACTGGAAAGATGGTGGGCACATGTATTGATTCTCTTTCAAAGACGACCCATTAAATCGAAATGTTGCGAATCGTTTCGAAAGGAAAAGTACGCGTGCAAGGGATGCCCGACGATATATACTGAAAAATCGAATAACATTGTTCATCGTTTTTTAGCGCGAGTTGGGCGCAAAGTTGATATTTCTTCGTAAAAGATTGACAATTTTAAGGATGATATTGACCTTGTGTCGGAATTTCGATACTTTAAGCGTTAGATTATTCAATAGAATTGCAAGCGATTACTCAGCGTCCTCCTTGGCTTAGGAGGACATTCCGTTTATATGCCTGAAGCACCGATACAACATCTTGCCATTATCATGGATGGGAACCGCCGTTGGGCTGAGGAGCGTGGGAATTCCGCGACATCCGGCCATCGCGCGGGGTACGAACGTTTGAAAGAGGTGGGCGATTGGTGTTTGGATCGGGGTATCCCATACCTAACCGTTTTTGCTTTTTCGACGGAGAATTGGAAGCGCACGGAAAAGGAAGTCGGTTTTTTGATGGATCTTTTTGAAGAAGCGCTCACGCGAGAGCTCGCGTCGTTTCATGAGAAAGGTGTTTGTCTTAAAGTCATTGGAAGCCGTGATCGAATTCGACCATCTGTTATTCGCGCAATTGAAAATGCGGAAGAGCTTACAAAAGAGAATACACGTGCAACATTTAGCATGTGTTTTAATTACGGGGGACGGTCGGAGATCGTGGACGCGTGCAAGCAATTGATTGAATCTGGAAAGTCCGCCGATGAGATCAACGAGGAAGCATTGCAATCCGCAATGTATTTTCCCGCACTGCCTGATCCGGAGTTGATTGTTCGCACATCCGGTGAGGAACGCATGTCCGGATTTTTATTGTGGCAATCCGCATATTCTGAATTTTATTTTATAAATAAGCATTGGCCTGATTTTGATGAAGAGGAGCTGGATAAGGCGTTAGATTCATACGCACTTCGTCATCGACGATTTGGGAAGTAGAGGAGAGGCGGGACTAGCTTATCGTTGGTAGTACCCAGCTCTTAGCACCCAGCTCTCAATGTTATTCGTCACCTCGAACGCACTCGGGGTCTCTCTTTCCATTTCCGTCATCTCAACCGTCGCGAGGATCTGTCTCGAATTCTTACGGGAGATCCCTTTCCAAAGGAAATGATCTAACATAGAAGAGGAGCCTTTTCGTCGCAGTCGAGATGACAGGTAAAAATGGATCGCTCCATTGCAGTCGAGACGGCGGATAGTCTTAATCTTTGTTCTCTGAACACCTGTGGATAACTGCGTACGTAAATATGACGATCGTCATAAATGCGTACGTCATCTTATTTACTCTGACACCTTGTTTCAAGGCGATGAGTATGGATAACTCTGTACGTAAATATGACGATCGTCATATTTACGTACATTGGTAGTTGAGTTCATGCGTCTTTATCATCTTTCTCACAAAGTATGATCTTACGTCCATATCTTCCATGCAGGGAATGCGATTTGAATCACTGATTTCCTCGAAAACATTTGGAGGAAGGCGAGCAGGAAGGACTCAAAATTTCATATTTCATATCCCTTATTATTATTTCTATATTCTTCTACTCGTGACACTGGCTCCGGCGTAGTACAATCTGATTATGGGACGTCGGGAGTATCACATGGCAGGGGGCGAACATTCAAAAAAAGGACGATATCTTGTCGTTTCTTTCTTTTTTGTAGTGCTCGGAACAGCGCTTGTTTCTAAGTTGGCGCAACTTCAAATTTTTGATTATCAAGTTTTTGAGGCGCGCGCTTCAAATCAGCACGACCTTGTCGCGGAGATCGAGCCGGTGCGCGGGCGAATTTTGGTTCAAGATCGATCCGATGGGCAACTTTATCCGCTCGCGACAAATCGTGAAGCGTGGACGGTTTATGCTGTTCCGCGTGAAATGAAAGAACCGGAGAAAACAGCTCGTGATCTTGCGGAAGTTCTTGAAACGGATGTTGATATTCTAACGACTAAATTTTTAAAAAAAGATGATCCGTACGAAGTGGTGATGAAAGATGTTCCAATCGAAAAAGTAGAGGCGGTTCAAAGTGCGGATTTTGAGGGGATTCATTTTTCAAGAGTAACCGCGCGCTTGTATCCAGAGAAAAATGTGAGCGGGCAATTGATCGGTTTTGTTGGACCCGGCAATGATGGTGTCCTAACTGGAAAATATGGCGTTGAAGGTAATTTTAACGATCTTCTTGCTGGAAAGGCTGGTCAGATTGTGGGTGAAAAGGACGCGAGCGGAAGACGCATCGCAATGGGAGATGAGCAGGTACAGACCGGTATGGATGGTGCGGATATTGTCTTAACGATTGATCGAGCGATTCAATACGAGGCGTGTTCAAGAATTCGTAAAGCCGTTGAACAACATGGGGCAGATTCAGGATCGATTGTTATCATGGAGCCGAAAACAGGGGCAATTCTCGGCATGTGTTCATCGCCGGATTTTGATCCAACCGAATATGGAAAAGTAAATACTATTTCTGATTTGAATAATCCGGTCACTTTTACTGCGTATGAGCCGGGATCTATTTTTAAGGCAATGACACTTTCTGCTGGTTTGGATGCGCAGAAAATTTCGCCGGATACAACGTACAATGACACAGGTGCCGAAGAGATTGATGATTTTACAGTTCGAAATTCAGATGGAAAGGCAAATGGTATTCAGACAATGAAGGAGGTGTTGGTAAAATCTTTGAATACGGGAACGATTTTCGTGCAACGCCAACTCGGGAAGGACCTTTTTCGAAAATACATTGAAGCATTTGGATTTGGAAAGAAAACTGGTTTTGAACTGACTCCGGAAGGAGCTGGGAACATTGAATCATTGTCGCGGAAGGGTGATATTTTCGCAGCAACTGGATCGTATGGGCAGGGTCTTACTGTAACGCCTCTTCAAATTTTGACGGCGTATGGTGCATTGGCAAACGGTGGATCTTTAATGCGACCGTATATTGTTCAAGAAATTATTTATGCTGATGGAACGAGCGAAAAGACACGGCCCGAGGTTGTTGGAAACCCCGTGTCTTCGCGTGCATCACGATTGGTAACTGGAATGATGGTCGCTGTGGTCGAAGAAGGACATGGAAGTCGCGCGAGCGTTCCGGGATATTGGGTTGCAGGAAAAACAGGAACGGCTCAGGTGCCAAAAAAGACAGGTCGCGGATATGAAGAGAATATTACAATCGGATCGTTTGTTGGGTATGCTCCGGCAAGTGATCCTGCTTTTGTCATGATTGTAAAGATTGATAATCCAAAAGATGTGCAATGGGCCGAATCATCCGCCGCCCCGCTTTTCGGAGTTATGGCAGAGTTCTTATTGCGATACCTTGGCGTACCTCCAGAAAGAGATTTTACGCCACCACTGCCACCAACCCTTCCACAATCCGATCCAGTATCCTCCGGTACTGAGTAGGGGATATGGGCGCGAAGCGTGGAGCGCAAAGTACATAAAGTCATCCACCTTCCAACCCCTCCCTAAAAAAACGGACACCCCGTGTCCCAGTTTCATAAAACCTTCAAAACTCCTAACCTATTAATCTAATGGACAGGGGTTTGGGGGTCGCCTGCCTGTTTGAGTGATCTAGCGATAGCGTTGAACGAGTTCAGCC
>JANLIO010000030.1 GCA_024654265.1 bacterium
CTAAAACTTTCGCCTCGAATGAGATCGTTAGGGCCAAATATTTCTGTCACCGCAGCATGTGTTGCCATTGGTGCGAAGACCATGGAAAAACCTGCAAGAGCACTGATGAATAATTGAAGACGTTTATGCATAGAAAAAAGAAAAGATGAATAAGAGAATAATCGTATTTCATTTGAATTTGGGATCACGAGTAGCGCGTGCTATTTATCTCGTATCCAAATCCAGTTCTCTGTAGTTTGCCGAATGCGTATGCAATCCGTCAATCTGTTTTAGTTGGGGAGTGCTTGCACCGTAACTGTCACAGGGTCTGTTATTTCCGTTCCGCCAAGTGCATCTTCCGCGATTGCTGAAAATTGATGCGTACCAATTTCGCTCCATGGGCCGGCGAAGGTTGTGCAGGAAAATGAATTGACACAGACGGCAACCGTCGCTCCGTCTTGGAGGAGTGTCATTGTGCTCATGCCATCGTCATCACTCGCATTGATTGTCACGTCAATGGTTTCGCCTGTGTAGATGAGGTTTTTTCCGACACTTATCGTAACACTCGGGCTATCGTTATCTGAAATGGTGATCGTTTTTTCCGGACTTTTATATGTTCGGCCAAGGGTATCTTTTACAATGCCATACACCGTGTACACGGTTCCAACATCTCCTGAAAGAACACCACTCCATCGACACTGACGAATTGCGCTTGCGCATGCTTCGATTGATAAACCGTTGGCATAGATGTCGGTGCGAAGGACAGCGACGGAAATGTCCGCATCAATCACAATTTCTGCCAATTGGTTTTGGCGAAGGTGTGAACGACCAATGGAGATTCGAGTAAGTGAACTGGAATCGGTTGTCACGGAAAGGGTGATGGATTTTTCCACGGTTGAATTATCAAGTGCTGTTGCAATCGCTGTTACGACATACTCGGATTTGGTGCCGGATAACGGAATGACGGTTTCATCACTGCATGTTGATCCCATGCAGGTTTTTATAAGTATCTCATCAAAGAACAATTCAACCTTTAAGATCCCTGTTGGATGGGATGCACTTGCGATAAACAAAGGAACGTCTCCAGCTTGAAGCGTTGCGATTGAACTGACGAGCGAGATTGTTCCAACGGTTTCAACAGGCGGGACAACGGGAGGAGGTTCCGGTGTGACGAGTGTTTTGTCGACGCTAATCGAAGTCGTTTCGTTTTGTTTTGCGATTGGATTAAAATCTTGAATCGAATTAATGGGTTCGCCAAGTGAATACGTGGTGAAAAAAGTGTCAGGAACGTCTTGAATTTTCGTTGCCCAGTTTGATCCGTAGAGCGCAACGGCGACATCTTCTGTTGTGATCCAACGAAGAACGCCTCCTTGATCCACAGCATACGTTTTTGGATCTGTCGTGAGTTTCAGCATCCATACACCGGGGCGATATGTCGCAACACCTCCAAATGGAATGTTCGCGACGTCGGTTGTAGAAATTGTTTTTACATTAAATCCCGTGTACCAACTGAAGTATGTTTTTTCATTTGGAAACGCGTATCGTTTTCCGTTTGCGCCAACGTAGTATACGTCTGATGTTTCCGGTGATTTTATGAGATCACCGGTTGTGATCTCCATGGCGTGCACGGGAAGCGCACTGAGGAAAGCTCCGCCACATAGAAGGATTGAAAGAATTCGATATCGCATAGTATTTTTTATATCAATGACTCACAGGTCGACTTTCTTAAGGATATCACGAAAGAAGATTTCGAAGATGTTTGGCTTCTTCGAGTGGATCTTTCGCGTTGAAGATTGCGCTTGCTGAGCAAAAACGAGAAATACCCGCTGATCTGAGCATTGGGATGGTTTCTTCGTTTACGCTGATATCAAATCCAAGAACAAGTGTTGGTTGTTCTTCGTGAATTCGTGTGGCGCGTGTGACTGCTCGGGGGTCGAGTTTGCGTCCGGAGAATCCGGGTTCAGATCCCATGAGTAATAATTCATCAACATCATCATAGAGCGCAGAGAGCATTGATCGTGGTGTTGAAGGGTTGATGGCAAGGCCGGCTTCTTTTTTATTTTTGTGACACGTCGCGATCAATCCGGGATGATTGGCGGTTGCCTCGATGTGCCAGATGATTCGTTTAATATGAGGGATATCTAAAACCGTATCAATGATTTGCGCAGGGTTCATGACCATGAGATGGAGCTCAAAATTCGGAGGTGACTTCATTGATCGGATCACATTTGCATCAAACCAAGATCGGTTTGGAACAAATGCACCATCCATGACATCAATTTGGATCATATCGAATTCTCCACGGAGGACGTCGATGTGATGATCAAACGTTTCTTTGTCTTGAACGAGGATTGCGGGGATGAGTTGGTTCATTTTTTGAAAGCTAGGTTTTTTGATTGGAAAGAATTAGTGCAGTTGCTTCACCCTTCGCGCATGTCGTGAAACTTTTGAAAATGGGGTGTTAAAAAAAATTTGAAGAAGAGTGGTCGCCTTTTTTGCGCTCATGTTCCATCCCGAGAGTGAGATGATATTCGCGTTGTTGTGTTCTCGAGCACGCGTTGCCTCAGGAACGCTGTGTGCAGTAAACGCGCGCGCACCGTTCACTCGGTTCGCGGCAATTGTAACACCTACGCCACTTCCACAGATAAGGATACCGCGAGATGTCGGTTCTTTTGAAACGATTTTTGCCAGATGAAAACCAATTTTCGGATAATCATCCCCCTTCGTAAGTGTCGGTGAAAGATCTTCGACACAGTATCCGTTATTGAGTAGCCAGTTCTCAATTTTTTCTTTGAGCTCAAACCCGGCATGGTCAGCGCCGAGGTAGATGATAGAAGGTTTCATGGTTTTAAGTATATCGAAGATGGGTGGTTGATGATAGAAGAATGAGAATTATAGAAGACGGAGCGACAGCTGGTAGACTTTTTTATTATAATTAGATTATAATGGTTGATATGAAACGTAAAGTCATAAAAGTCGGAACATCCGCAGCTGTTATCATTCCAAAGGAAGCTTTATTGGAAGAAGGGATGAAGATCGGTGACATCATAGATGTTGAGTTTCTAAAGGGGGTCTCTACTTCTCAAAAGAGAAAAGAGCGTATTGATCCCAGCATTCTTTTGTATGCCGAAGAGTGTATGAAGGAATACAAAGGACTGATGAAGCTCTTATCTGATTCTTGATTGAGTATGCGCTACCTTAATCAGGCGGAAGTTTTCGCGATTCATAAGTACATCACGGATAATGAAAAGAGCTCTCCAGGAGTTCGTGATCATGGGTCGCTTTTCTCATTGTGTGAGAAACCAAAAGCATCATTTGATGGAATTGAATTATATACGGGTGTATTCGCGAAGGCAGCGATTTTGATGGAGGCAATTGTAAATTATCATGTGTTCATTGATGCGAATAAACGAACGGCATGGATATCGACATATGTTTTTCTTCGTATGAATGGATATCGTTTAGATTCAAAACAAAAAGAAGCGCACAGATTTATAGTAAGAATTGCGAAAAAGAAGGAAGATATCGAGACGATAACGGTCTGGATCCAAAAACATTCACAAAAAACTTGACGATATCATAAAAAACAATCAATTTATTCACATATGAGTGAACAACAGACAGAAAGCGGTCGGCCAAATTTTCCGGAAATGGAAAAGGAGATTTCTGTATTTTGGGAGAAAAAGCGAATCTTTGAGAGAAGTATCGAAGAACGGCCAGAAAAAAAGTCGTATGTCTTTTATGATGGGCCACCGTTTGCCACAGGACTTCCACACTATGGGCACCTTTTGCAAAGTGCGATTAAGGATGCGGTGCCTCGGTATTGGACCATGAAGGGGTATCGCGTTCCACGACGTTGGGGCTGGGATTGTCATGGATTGCCGATTGAGAATTTGGTGGAAAAAGAATTAGGCGTCAATTCAAAGAAAGACATCGAGGCAATGGGTATTGGAAAATTTAACGAGGCGTGTCGATCAATGGTTCTTCGTTATTCTGAAGATTGGCGCGAGTATGTGAAGCGAATCGGACGATGGGTTGATTTTGATAATGCGTACAAGACAATGGACAACAACTACATCGAATCGGTGTGGTGGGTTTTTTCGGAGTTGTGGAAAAAGAAAATGATCTACAAAGATCTTCGTGTTTCGTTGTTCTGCCCGCGATGTTCCACGCCACTTTCAAATTTTGAGATTGCCATGGATAACTCGTATGAGGATCATGAAGCGCCGGCTGTTACGGTAAAGTTCAAAGTAAAGGGCGAAGAGAATACATTCTTTTTAGCTTGGACCACAACGCCGTGGACGCTTCCGGCAAATACGGGAATCGCGGTGAATCCTGAAGTGATGTATGTGAAAGTAAAGCTCCCAAATGGGGAACGGATTATTTTTGCAAAAGCGCGGATGAACGATGTCCTTGAAGAGCACTATCCGTTACAGGAGGGAACACCCGCTCCATTTGAAGTTGTGTTACGTATAAAGGGGAGCGACTTGGAGGGGATGGAATATGAACCGCTCTATTCATTTGTTGAAACAACGGAACCGGCGTTTCGAGTCGTGTTGGCGGATTATGTGAGTGATGAAGATGGAACAGGAATGGTTCACACGGCTCCGGCATTTGGAGAGGAAGATTTTTTAACGGCAAAATCCTGCGGTCTTCCTGTCCTGCTTACGATTGATGATGAAGGGCGACAAAAACCGGAGAATGGACCTTTTGCCGGAATGGCGATTAACGAAGCAAATGACGCTGTCGTGTCGGATTTGAAATCGCGCGGGTTAATCTATCGCGCACAAATGATCACACACAGTGTTCCGATCTGTTGGCGTTGTTCGACGCAGTTGCTCTACAAGGCACAACCGGCTTGGTACGTGGATGTGACCGCGATGAAAAAGAAAATGATGCAGACCGCGAAAAAAGTGAACTGGCATCCTGAACATTTTAAAGATGGCCGTTTTGGGAAGGGGATTGAAAGCGCGCCAGATTGGTGTATCTCGCGAACTCGTTTTTGGGGAGCGCCGTTGCCAGTATGGGTGTGCGAAGGGTGTGATGAAAAACGCGTCATTGGTTCCATTGCCGAGCTTCGAGACGCAACCGCGAAAAGTGTGAAATCGAATTTGGATCTTCATCGGCCGAGTATTGATGATGTGACATTGACATGTACGTGTGGGAAAAAAATGTACCGTGTTGCGGATGTGTTTGATTGTTGGTTTGAATCTGGAAGCATGCCGTATGCGTCTCAGCATTATCCATACGAAAATAAAAAATGGTTTGATGCGAATTTCCCGGCTGATTTTATTGCCGAAGCGCAGGACCAAACGCGCGGGTGGTTTTATAGTTTGCATGTTCTGGCAACCGGTTTATTTGGAAAGCCTGCGTTTACCGATGTGATCGCGACTGGATTAGTGATGGCGGAAGACGGGAAGAAGATGTCGAAGAAGCTCAAAAATTATCCTGACCCATTGGAGCTCATGAATGAATTGGGAGCAGACAGCATACGTTTTTATCTTCTTTCATCATCCGTGATTCGAGCCGAGCAATTGAATTTTTCGAAAAAAGATTGCCAAGTCATTCAACGTTCCGTTCTTGGCACGTTGTGGAATGTTCGTGCGTTTTATCTTCTCTACGCAAAGGGGAGGGATGTTGAGATTGAGAAACTTCGATCTTCCCATGTACTTGATCGGTGGATGTTTTCACGATTGCACGAAACGTCGAGCAAGATGACAAAGGCGATGGATGGGTATGATCTTGTTGAAGCAACGCGTTTGCTCCGACCATTTATTGATGATCTTTCAACGTGGTGGCTACGACGAAGCCGTGAGCGCATAAAAAGTGAATCCGAATATGAGTCCATGGATGCACTGCAAACATTGCGCGAGGTGTTGCTTGAAACGTCAAAATTATTGGCTCCGTTTATGCCGTTTTTTGCAGAACGTCTCTATCAGGATTTGGAGGGCGTTAAGATGTCGGTTCATTTGGACCAATGGCCAAAGAGTGACGCTCGATTTATTGATGAGCCGTTGTTGGAAGATATGCAGTGGGCGCGTGACATTGTTCGCGCAGTGCTGGAAGTACGCTCTGCAGAAAAAATCCCTGTGCGACAAGCGCTTGGCAAGCTGACGATTATCTCTCGGAATGGTGCGAAAGTGACGCGCGTCCGCGAGAGTCGAGAAGAGATCGTTCGTTTGATGAAAGAAGAATTAAATATTTTAGACATTGAACTTCGTGCGGATGAGGCGCAAACAGAAGAGTGGAAGATTGATCTTGATACCGTTTTGACTCCGGAATTACGTCGGATGGGATATGCGCGAGAATTAACGCGTCACGTCATGCAACAACGAAAAACGATTGGAATGACACCGCAGGATCGTGTTGTCGTGACTGTTGTGGTGTCAGATTCTGAGATGCGCGCAGAACTGCAGGCTGTGCAAGAAGAGGTTCAACGCGCTGTAAACGCAGATGTATTTGAGATTTTTGAATCAAATCCAAACACGGAAATGGAGATGGAAGAAGCGAAGATTGGCGATACAGCAATTGAAATTGGAGTCCGTTTGCCGTAGCATGGTCGCATGATCGGATCACTCACTGGCGTTATTAGCCATCATATCGGCGGAGCTGTCCTTCTGGAGGTTGGAGGTATTGGGTATCTTGTCGCGGTTCCAGCGCGCATCCAACCGTCTCTTCAAGTTGGCACTGAAGCTCATCTTTTTATCTATGATCATGTTCGCGAAGATGCTCGACGCTTATTTGGTTTTACGAGTTTGGACGAACGACATTTTTTTGAAACATTGATTTCCATTTCCGGTGTTGGTCCAAAGGTCGCGCTCCTCATCCTTTCTGTTGGAACGATTGATGACATTCGGAAAGCGGTTGAATCCGGTGACGTCGGATTTTTAACATCCGTTCCCGGTATTGGTGCGAAAACGGCAAAAAAGATTGTGTTGGAATTGAAGGGCAAGCTTGTTGAAGACGCGGAAGAATCAACGAGTGATCGCGAAGTAGTGGATGCACTTGTCGCATTAGGATATTCTTCTTCTCATGCACGCGAAGCTGTCCGTCTTATCGATGTGACAATCGTGGATACGGAGGAGAGAATTCGTATTGCACTCAAAATGCTTTCATCATGAAATTGATTCTTGATCCATCCTACGAAGTTTGGGACGCATTTCATTCACACGTTCCGTGGTCGCAATTTACGCAATCATGGGCGTGGGGATCTTTTCGTTCATCCACCGGTGTTCAGGTGGCGCGTGTTGCACTTGAAGGGAAAGAGGGACGATGGTTGATTTCTGCACAAATGGAATTTCGGGCGCGACGTGGCGGGTTGGGATATTGGTATGCACCACGCGGACCGGTTTTTTCGTCGCGCGTTCCAATGGAAAAGCGACGAATGTTATTCCAACGTTTTATCACAGAATTAAATACCGCTGGATTAAAGGACGCTCTTTTCCTTCGTGTGGAGCCACATGCTGAGTTAAAAAAACCGGAAGGATTGCTCCCGCGCATAAGTAAAGATGGGCGACTTTTCTCATTTGTTCGCGCACCGGCACTGAATCCATCGTCAACACGATTGATCGATCTTTCAAAACCGGTCGATGTTTTGCTTTCAGAGATGCATCAAAAAACGCGGTACAACATTCGTGTCGCAGAACGAAACGAGGTGAAGGTACGCGTCACGCGGTCGCAAGAAGATATCGAATTTTTTTTCAGTCTTCTTGCAGATACAGCACAACGTGGAGCTTTTGTTCCTCAGTCGTGTCCGTATCTTCGCGATATGATTCGCATGCTTTCTGAGCGAGATATGTTGCGACTCCGCGTTGCAGAAGTAAACGGAGTGATGAGCGCGGGAAGTGTTGAGATTTTATATGGTGACACTGTTACGTATCTGCACGGAGCATCGTCCAATGATGAACGGAACGTGATGGCGCCATACGCGCTTCATTGGGATGCGATCGTGAGTGCGCAACGAGAGGGTTTTCAGTGGTACGATTTTTGGGGAGAGAACCCGAGTGTTTCTGCGATGCCGGATTGGAAATCCTCGTGGGAGGGGATTAGTCGTTTCAAACAAGGATGGGGAGGTCGACACATTGATATGGCAGGGACATGGGACCTTCCGTACAACCGTTTTATGTATGAACTTGTATTTCTCCTACGGCGGTTTAAAAAATGATATACTGATTTTGTAGCTAATTCATAATCATCATCGTACTATGATGAAGAACGACACCCTTCATAAAGTTTCACATGTACTCGTACTCGTCGGTGCATTGAACTGGGGACTTGTCGGCGCCTTCAACCTGAATTTGGTTGATCTCGTCCTTGGCTCATGGCCAGGACTTGTCCGTGCCGTCTACGTCCTTGTTGGGCTCTCAGCCGTTGCTATGCTCTTCGGAGGATG
>JANLIO010000039.1 GCA_024654265.1 bacterium
CGCACCGATAAATCATTGACGTGATTGCTCCCGCTTGAGATCTTGTTTCTATTATGTGTGGAATCGTTGGATATATTGGGAAGCGTGATGCATTGGGAATCCTGATGGATGGTCTGCATCGTCTTGAATATCGTGGCTATGATTCAGCTGGGGTTGCTGTTGTTGATGGAGACCTGACTGTCACGCGTGCTTCGGGGAAGATCGCGGAACTTGAGAAAAAAGTTTCGCAGATTACGCATCATGGAACAACGGGAATTGCGCATACACGTTGGGCAACGCATGGACCGCCGGTGGAAAAGAATGCGCATCCGCATCGCGATTGTTCTGGACGACTTGCGATTGTTCATAATGGAATTATTGAGAATCATGCAGAACTTCGACGTGACCTTCAGGCGAAGGGTCATGTTATTTCAAGCGAAACAGATTCAGAAATTCTTGCGCACCTTATTGAGAATGAGATGAAAACGCAGGGTGATTTAAGTACGGCGCTTCGTTTTGCGGTTCGTCGTGTTCGCGGGACGTATGGTGTGGCGGTTGTATCGATGGATGAGCCGGGGACGATTTGCGTGGCGCGACTTGGGAGCCCGATTGTGATTGGTGTGGGTGACGGTGAAATGTTTGTTGCGTCAGATGCGAGCGCGATCATGCGGTACACAACGCGCGTGATCTATCTTGATGATGGTGAGATGGCAACGTTGGAAGCGGGGAATTATCGAATTCGATCGTTAGATAATCTTCCGGTTGCAAAAGAGATCACGGAAATTGAATGGTCAGAGGAGGATGTTCAAAAAAATGGACAACCGCATTTCATGTTGAAAGAAATGCTTGAACAATCAGAAGTCCTTCGAAATACAATGCGTGGACGGTTAGATGCTGATAACGGAACGGCAATTCTCGGTGGATTAAAAGATGCATCAGAACGATTACGAGAGTTGGATCGAATTACGATCGTGGCATGCGGAAGTGCGTATTATGCTGGGTTGGTTGGAAAGTACATGCTCGAAGAATACGCGGGCATTTCGGTGACGGTTGAACTCGCAAGCGAATTTCGATATCGAAAGCCTGTTTTAACAAATACAACAGCAGTGATTGCCGTTTCGCAATCGGGTGAGACGGCGGATACACTCGCGGCTGTGAAAGAGGCAAAAATGAAAGGAATCCTGACTCTTGGCATTGTAAATACGGTTGGTTCGACGATTGCGCGTGAAACGGATTTTGGCGTTTATAATCACGCGGGTCCTGAAATTGGCGTTGCATCAACAAAAGCATTTATCTCGCAGTGCGTCGTGTTTGCGTTACTTACTCTTTTCTTGGGACGCCAGCGACAGCTCTCATTGGTGATGGGAAAAAGAATCGTGGAAGAATTGAAACGTCTTCCAGAACTCGTGGATCGAATTTTAGATGGTCGTGAGCTTGTTCGTGATGTTGCTGAAAAATATTCGGATGTGACGAGCATGATCTTTCTTGGAAGAAAATACTGTTCGCCGATTGCATATGAAGGTGCATTAAAGTTGAAAGAGATCACATACATCCACGCGGAAGGATATGCAGCCGGAGAGATGAAACACGGTCCAATCGCACTCGTGTGTCCGGAACTTCCGTCCGTTGTGTTGTGTCCGAAAGATTCTGTTTACGAAAAAACAAAATCAAATATTGAAGAACTTCGCGCGCGTGGTGGAAAAATTATCGCGGTCACAACAGAAGAAAACGACGAAGTACACGAGTTTGCTGAGGATGTGATTGAAATTCCAAAGACGCTAGAGATGCTCACGCCAATTCTCGCCGTCATTCCATTGCAGTTTTTCTCATATTACACATCCGTGAAAAAAGGAATTGACCCCGACAAACCGCGCAACCTCGCAAAATCAGTTACGGTGGAATAAAGGGGGGTCTTTTTGAGAAGATCCTCCCTCCCACTCCATCATCTGACCCTATCCCGTCATCCCGAAAGCATTCGGGATCCCTCTTATAAGTGCTTTTAGATTTCAAGCGCACTTCCTAGTCACTTTTTGTCACATCACAAAAGTGACACAAAAAAGATGTTGGGGGTCGGCTGAACTCGTTCAACGCTATCGCGAGATCACTCAAACAGGCAGGCGACCCCCAAACCCCCGTTTCATTTTATGAGTCGCATACTTTTGATTAGGACAATCTTACTTAGAATGAATACAGTAAGATAATGTCCCCCTTGGAAGGGGGACCATAGGGGGTGTCTAAGGAACAAATCCATATACGAGATACTAGCTACTAGTTACTAGATACTAACTACGCACTGAGAACAAAAAACTTATCCACAGTTGTAGGTTTGACGGTGGGGGATAGGTGGAATAGAATGGGTGTTAGTGGGAAGGTGTGGGATATCAAGAACCCGGCTTTATACTGTCGACGCTTGTCCGGCGGTGATGAATTCAAAAGGGCATACTTATGTTTTTAGGAGAATTTCATCATACGTTGGATGACAAAGGTCGACTCGCAATACCGGCTACATTTCGAGCAGAGCTTGCTTCCGGAGCTGTTGTCACTCGAGGTCTTGATCGTTCCCTTTTTTTGTATCCGAAATCAGTCTGGGAAACGATTGCCTCAAAGTTGGCAGCGCTTCCAATAGGACAGGCTGATACTCGAGCCTTTGCGCGCCTTATGCTCGCGGGTGCTCGGGAAATGGAGATTGATCGATCGGGACGGATTACCATCCCTGATCTTCTTCGTTCATATGCCGGCATGTCACGAGAGGTGGTCGTGACAGGTCTGTACGATAGGCTCGAAATCTGGGACAAAGACTCCTGGGTCGTTTATGCAACGCAAACGGAAAAAGATTCGAATGAGATTGCAGAACGTTTAGGAGATCTTGTATGACAAACACAGTTCATAAAAGTGTTTTGCAAAGCGAAGCGCTCGACGCACTTCATCCGCACGATGGCGGTCTCTATATTGATGGGACGCTCGGTGGAGGAGGTCACACTCGCGCACTTCTCGATGCATCCGCTCCAACAGGACGCGTGCTGTCATTTGACCTGGATCCGCTCGCGCTTCGTCGTGCAACGGCAATGTTTGCCTCATACGGGAAACGGTGGATCGGTATTGAAGAGAATTTCCGGAATATACGCGAGGTCGCAGAAACGCGGGGATTTGATTCCTGCGACGGTGTTTTGTTTGACCTCGGAATTTCTTCGGATCAGCTTGTCGATCCTCTCAAGGGGTTGTCATTTCAGGAGGATGGACCCCTTGACATGCGATTAGGACCGCGTGCAAACGAGGATGGGCTGACCGCGTCAGAAATTGTGAATTGTTGGAGCCGGGATGAGATTGAGAAACTTCTTCGTGTGTTCGGAGAGGAACGTTTTGCTCGTCGTATCGCAGATGCGATCGAGGAAGCACGAAGCGTTGCTCGGATAACACGAACACTCGACCTGTCCGCAGTGGTGCGAAAAGCCGTTCCGGATACATTTCGGCGCGGACGTATTCATCCAGCGACAAAGACATTTATGGCGCTCAGAATCGCTGTGAATGACGAGCTGGAGACATTAAAGCGGGCAATTGAAGGATCTCGAACTATCTTGAAGGAGCGCGGTAGAATCGCAATCATCACATTTCATTCACTCGATGATCGAATTGTGAAACACGCATTTCGTGATGCGCCAGATCTTATCGCCATCACGAAAAAACCACTCATCCCAACAGAGGATGAAGTTCGTAGCAATCCACGGGCTCGGAGCGCAAAGCTTCGAATCGCGGAAAAACACACGGGTCCAACGTTATCAAAAAACGCGACCCAAGATTCAGAACATAGGGATCAAAACCAAATAAAATATGGCAAGAACCATCGCATTAAATATGACACGTCCCCATGAACGGCTTGGAATCAAGAAGCCGATCGTTCGGCGTTTGCCAAATAAGTTTATGGCGTTAAATGCGGTGGTGTTGGTTGCAACGGTCTTTCTCTCAATCGGATATATTTTACAAGTGAATCAAGCATCGGCGCGGGGCTTTCTCCTTCGTGATAAGGAAAATCAAATCGAAGATTTACGAACAAACGTTCTTATCTTGGAGGATAAAGCCGCACGACTTTCATCACTCGAGTCATTAGGAGAGCAAGCGGACAGCTTGGGAATGGTTTCGGTTAACTACGTCGAATACATCCACCCGGCATCAAAGAGCTACGCGTTGAGATAAAAAAACCGACCCAACCTCCGAAGAGATTAGGCCGGCGTGAGGCAATCGCCGAATTGCATTAAGCAGATAATCGGTTGCCTCGAGGAATTTCAGCAACTGGTAGGTTGCCACAAAGGGCAGCTGGCGATATGCTGAAAAAGGTGGAGCATGTGCCCGTTTGCCTGATGGCAGTTCTGGGCTTGCTCCGAGAAAAGAATGACACGGCAGTCGAAGTTTTGCATTTAGCATATCGACTGTTGCCGTGTCGTTTTGTTTTTTTGTCTACACCATGGGCATGTAGACCTTGCTCGGAAGTCCGCAGTCGTATTCATCTGCGAGGGTGTCGTACCGAACCGGTTGATGGTTCTGCCCGACCTCCTTTTGCTCGGAGGGTTCGAGCTTCCGCGGGTCCAGATCCGGTGGCAGGCCGAGGAACTTGCGGTACTCCGGCCAGATGTACCGGCGGATCAACACGGAGTTGATCAGCCATCGGTAGGAACCCAAGTGTAAGCGTTTCTTCGAGACCCACTGGCTCTTGCAGAACCGGTTGATCTCTCGCTTCATCTCTATCGAGATCTCCATCTTCGGAAGGGACGGGAACTCCTTCCTGTCCTTTTTTGGTTTCAGAAGTTCCTTCAGAGCGTCGCGCAGTTCCCACGGTTGGACTTGCACACGTGTACTGTTCACTGCCGTGATGTACGGATTCTGCGCGTCCTCGATCAGCTTACCGCCGTTATAGAACCAGTTGGGGATGTTGTGCGCGTTTTTATCTTCGCACGCCATCTCCATAGCGGTGATAAAGTCGATGAGTTCCGAAGAAACGTCACCAGACTTTTTGAGGTCGTTGACCGCGGAGATCCAACCCTTGCGAGCGAGGTACGCTTTGCGCCCGACGAGGAGTTTCTTGAACGGAAGCCGGCCGTCGTCCTTTTTTGGGCTCGCTTTGTTGATTTGCTCGGCCCACAAGTAGAGTCCTTGTCGACCAAGCGTGTTCCATCCGCCGAAATCGACGCGTCTGTCTGAACCCTTGGTGATCGCTTTACCCGCTTCCGGACTCGCGATTCCCTTGCGCCTTCGCGGACACGTCCCGTCGGGTCGCACGTGGTAACCCATATATGCCGTGAGTGCCCAGCACGTTTCGAAACGACGCAGGTCGCCGATGGCGGAGATGATCCGTCCGGAGATTTTTGGTCCCATGCCTGGGATCGGCTCGAAGACCTTTTTGTACACGTCGAGTTTTGCAAGATGTGCCTCGATCTCTTTGGCGTAGTGCTCCTC
>JANLIO010000042.1 GCA_024654265.1 bacterium
GGGTTTTTCTATAGGATACTCAGTATATGAAACGGTTTTTGCTTTTGGTCGGCGCACGTCCAAACTTCATGAAAGTCGCGCCATTGCACCGTGCACTGACAAGCCGTGGCGCTGATTTGACGTTAGTTCATTCTGGCCAACATTTTTCTCCTGACATGTCAGATATTTTTTTTTCTGATCTTCAAATTCCGGAGCCACATTTTTACCTTGGTGTAGGGCCTGGAGATCGTGTGACGCAAACTCGTAAGATTGTCACGATCTTGGCGGATCATTTTCGTGAAAATTCGTACGACCGCATCGTTGTTTTTGGTGATATCACGTCTACGGCCGCTGGAGTTATGGCCGGTGTTCAAGCTGGTATACCAATCGCTCATGTTGAAGCGGGGCTTCGAAGTTTTCATTGGCCAATGGCGGAGGAATTGAATCGCATGATTGCAGATCATCATTCTGACCTCCTGTTTGTAACGGAGCCGTCGGGTGTTGAGAATTTGAGAAGTGAGCATATTCCCGAAGAACGAATCCATTTAACGGGGAATGTCATGATTGATACATTGCGACGTGCAGAACCATTGGCAGAAAAATCATCTATCTTGACCACGCTTGGATTATTGCCGAAGACTTTCGGTGTTTTGACGCTACATCGACCTGAGAACGTTGACCTTCGACATACGTTGGAACCGTTGCTTCATGCGTTGGGGCAGGCCGCAGAACGATTGCCCCTTGTCGTTCCTTTGCATCCACGCACGAAAGAACGTCTTTCTACGTTTGGATTATCAATTCCTCGTTCGATTCGCGTCATTGATCCGCTTGGGTATATCGATATGCTTGCTCTTGTAAAGAATTCAAAAGCTGTTTTGACAGATTCCGGTGGATTACAGGAAGAGACCTATGCGTTGGGAATTCCATGTATAACATTACGCGGGGAGACGGAGCGACCCATTACTGTCGATTTTGGAACAAATGAAATTGTTGGTTGTGATCGTGCGAAGATTTTTGATGCTGTTGAGCGTGTTTGTATGAACCATTGGAAAAAGCCGATTCTTCATCCGCTCTGGGATGGTCATGCTTCAGAACGTATCGCTGATATTCTTATGCGTTATGAACAGTAATCGACCTCGTCTCTTATTTATTACGCCCAAGATCGATGAAACGCATGATGATCTCGCTTTTGCGAGTTTATGGGCGAGTGCATTTGAAGATGCTGGGTTTGAGACAACGGTTATTTGTACGAACATGGGTCCGCACGGTTTAACGGTTCCGGTGTATTCGTTGGGTGGAGAAAAAGGAGCAAATCGTCTCACACAGCTTTTACGATTTCAATGGTTGATCATGACGTTGAAGTATGACCGAGTTTTTGTTCACATGACACCACGCTGGCTTTGTGCGGGATCATGGTGGTGGATTTTAAGACAAATACCTACGTATTTATGGTTTACGCACTACACACGGACGCTTGCGCTTCGAATCGGTGAACATGCCGTAAAACGAATGTTCGCAGCTACAAAAGATAGCTTGCCTCAGTACGAGGGTGATCCAAGAAAAATTGTGACCGGACATGGTATTGATACGAATTTTTGGAATGTTCCAGATCGTTTCGATGAAGAACGAGAGCCGATCACGCACCTTCTCGCCGTTCATCGAATTTCGCGTTCAAAGCGATTTGAATTAATCTTAAAAGCGCTCGCACTTCTTCCGTCAGAGTATCGCGTGACACATTACGGTCGTCCACAAGACCCACGACAAGATTTAGCATATGCAGAGGAGATCGAGGGGTTAGTTCGGGATTTGAATCTCTCTGATCGCGTGACGTTTATGGGATCATGCCCAATGTCGGAACTTCGATCTGTATATCCTCGTTTTCGTACCTTTATTAATATGGTCCCAAAAACGATTGATAAAACGGCGCTTGAAGCTATGTTTAGCGGGCTAACGCCTGTTCTTGCACCGGATCAAGCCGAGGCAATCGGTTGGGGAGAGCATCCTGTAGATGATTCACCGGAGGCGATTGCGGATTTTATCTGGCATTTGCAACCCGTAATGCATGAGCGTCTTCGCCATGTGGTAAAAGAGCACCATAGTTTGAGCGCTTTAATTGAAAAAATGAGCGTGTATATTCGACCGGGAGAGTAATCTAGCGGAATTATGTGCGGAATAAACGGATTTACATTTCAAGATTCAGAGCGGTTGCGAAAAATGCATACTGCGACACGACACCGCGGACCGGATGACGACGGTTTTTTTGAGGCACCCGGAATATCATTTGCGCATAATCGTCTTTCTGTCATTGATCCATCGCAAGCTGCGCATCAACCCATGACAACGGATGATGGTCGATTCACGATCATTTTTAATGGGGAGATATATAATTTCCGCGAACTCCGAAAAGAACTCGAACTGCTTGGTGTGGAATTTCATTCGCAATCAGATACAGAGGTGCTTCTTCTGGCATTTTCCAAATGGGGAGAAAAAAGTTTTCTAAAATTGAATGGCATTTTTTCTTTTGCAATTTGGGATATGCGCACAAGTACACTCACAATTGTCCGTGATCGGATGGGTGTTAAACCGCTGTATTACCATTTCGATGGAACGCATTTGATTTTTTCTTCAGAAATGAAGTCTCTTTTATGTCATCCAATTTTGCGTGAGATGGATCTTGATGCGTTTAATATTTATTTCCGCTTTCTTTATGTCCCCGGGTCACGAACAATGATTAGCAATATAAAAAAGTTGGAACCGGGATCAGTTCTAACATTCAAAAATGGAGCGCTTACAATTCGCAAATGGTGGACGTTATCTGAAGGCGAATACATGACAGACTACAATGACGCCGTTGGGTGTGTTCGAGAAGCGACGAAATCCGCAGTACAGCGTCAGCTTGTTTCTGATCGTCCGCTTGGTATTTTTCTTTCTGGCGGGATTGATTCAACGTCCATACTTGGGATTATGAGTGAAGTGGCGACGGGTCCGATTAAAACGTTTTCTGTTGGGTATGAGACGGAGTTCCAGTCCGAGCGGTACAATGCCGATGCAAGGCTCGCTGCGCGTTCTGCGGAGCATTTTGGAGCTGATCATCATGCATTGACGTTAACTCCTCAGGACGCCATTTCTTCATTTGAGGAGATTGTTCGCCATATGGATGAGCCTGTTTCAAATCATATCCAATCTTCAACATATTTATTGGCGAAATATGCTCAACCTGAAATTACGGTTGCGCTGGGTGGAGATGGGGGAGATGAGCTATTCGGTGGATATTCGAGATATTGGTATAGTAGGTTCATTGATCGTGTTCGAGCGGTACCTCTTCCGTTTCGCGATCGTGTCATTTCTTTTGTCATCGGTTCATTGTTGGGAAGGCGTGAAAATCTTCCCATGTTTTTAGCTGATCAGGGCTTGGAACGGTTTCTTGTATTTATGATGCAGAAAGAGGATTTGGTAAGGAGATTCATATCTCCGAGTGTAAATCGATCCGCATCGGCACCGGATGCATTTCGACCATATTTTAATTCGGTGTGGAAAGATCGTATCAATCAGCATATGGCCGTTGATGTTCAAACGTGGCTACCCGATGAGTCACTCCTTAGGTCAGATAAACTCACGATGGCACACGGTTTGGAGGAGCGAGTCCCACTTTTAGATCATGACCTCGTTGATCTTGCGTTTCGTATTCCATCAAAATGGAAACTTGGCACAAAACAGCAAGGGAAAAGGATTTTTATTGATGCAATGCGCCCATATCTTCCAGAGTATATTTTACGAGAAGAAAAACGCGCGTGGCTATCTCCGGCAGCAAAATGGATTCGCGGACCGATGTTGCCTTTTGCGCGCGAGATTTTATCTGAAGGTTTTTGTGCAGAAACAGCCCAATATTTAGATTTTAAGGCCATTGAACACATATTGGATGATCATGTTAATATGAAGTCATACACGCTCAATACGGTTTGGTCGCTTATGACATTCCAAATGTGGTATCGGTCCTTTATTATGAGGTCTTGACGACATTACGAAAGTCCCACATTCTAAACAAAATCATGCTCGTATTTATTCTTGGAACACGGCCGGAGATCATTAAATGCTCGCCGGTCATTCATGAAGCTCGACGTCGGGGCGTTCCGTTTTCGATTGTCCACACAGGCCAACACTACAGCCCGGATTTGGATAGCGTTTTTTTTGAAGAACTTGGCTTACCGTTGCCATCGCATAACATTCACGTTGGATCGCTTCCACCCGCGAAACAAATTGCAGCTATGCTGAATGGGTTGTATGACGTTTTGTTGGAATTACAACCGAGCGTCGTTATGGTGCAGGGAGATACGAATACGGTTCTCGGCGGGGCGCTCACTGCGCATAAAATGGGAATAAAGGTTGCGCATCTTGAAGCGGGATTGCGAAGCGACGATTGGGACATGCCAGAAGAAGCGAATCGCGTATTAACGGGATTTGTAGCGGATTATCATTTCTGCCCAACAGAAGTCCAGCGGAAGAGATTAGAGGGTGAAACGATTACGGAAGGGGTACATGTTGTTGGGAATTCAGTCGTTGATGCCTCGTTTCATTATTCAGAAGAAGCGCGAAAACGATCAAATATTCTTGAACGTTTACATCTCCATGATCGTCCTTTTGCACTCCTTACAATGCATCGCCCAAGTAATGTAGATGATCCGGATCGGCTCGCGTTGATGTTGGATGTGATTGCAAAGGCTTCTCAAAAATGCGGGCTTCACGTTGTGTTTCCGATCCATCCGCGAACGCTGGCTATCATTAAAAAAAATGGAATTATTTTCGAAGATACATTCGTTACAATGGATCCAATCGGTTATCTCGATTTGCTCTGTTTGCAATTATCGTCTCAAATTGTTTTGACAGACTCGGGAGGAATTCAGGAAGAGGCATGTATCTTGCATGTCCCATCTATTACATTGCGTTCTACGACAGAGCGTCCGGAAACCCTGCATGTTGGCGCGAGCGCACTCTTTCATATTCCTGACCAAGAGCAGTTAGTTCGGCTCATGCGTAGTCAAATGAAGAGCAATCGTGACTGGGAAAATCCATTTGGAGATGGAAAAACAGCGGAGCGCGTGATGGATATTTTACAGGAAGGGCTTCGATAGAGGTGGGTTCCCCTTCTCGCATTGGAAACGGGGCGTATCGTTGATATAATACGCTCCTCTCGTATGTGGCTTTTTAGCGTTAGCGCCACTGTCAGAGCCTTGCTTTTTACATGGAAGATCGATAAGCTTTTTAGACTCATGAAGAAGGAAAGAAGGGGAGAGAAAATTAAATAAGCCTATGAAAATACTAGTGGTCGGAGCGGGATATTGGGGTCCGAATATTATTCGAAATCTTATCAATCTGCCAGAGGTTGAGGCGGTTGGAGTGTCAGATTTGGATTCGAAAAAGGCCTGTGAGGTCGCACGGAAATTTCCTCGCACACATGTTGCACCACCGGCTGAAGAAGCGTTTCGTCAAGGGTATGATGCTACATGTATCGTAACGCCGGTATTGACGCATGCGAAGCTTGCGGAACTCGCGCTTGATGCGGGTCTTGATGTGTTTGTAGAAAAGCCACTGACGGCGAACTCATGGGAGGCAAAGTTTATTATTGAAAAAGCAAAACGTTTAGGTAGAATTCTGATGGTTGGGCATGTATTTCATTATACGTCGGCCGTACGCACGATTGTTGATTTGATGGAATCCGGAGAGCTTGGACGAATTTGCTATATTGATTCAGTGCGTATTAATCTCGGGCTTATTCGTTCTGACGTAAATGTAATGTGGGATCTCGCACCACATGATCTTTCGATTTTTGAAGCTATTATAAAACGTATGCCACAACGGGTTTCTGCCATTGGCGCATGTCATGTTCCGCAACGGGGGAGTCAGCAGGAAACGATGATTCACATGACGCTCGATTACGGTGAGGGATGTTTGGGGCATATTCATGTCAACTGGTTTAGCCCGGTGAAGCAACGTTTTATGATTATAGCAGGTGATAAAAAAATGGCCGTGTATAACGATATCGAGCGGAGTGAATCGGTAAAATTGTATGATTGTGGGATGTATAATCCCGAGAGAGATACCCCGGCTTATCCCACGCTACGGGCAGGAGATGTGCATAGCCCCTCTCTTTCTTCGGAAGAACCACTATCTATTCAGCTAAAGGAATTTCTGACCGCGATTCATGAGCGGAGAAATCCTGAAACTGATGGGTTGGCCGGTCTGCGCGTCGTACAAATCATGGAAGTTGCGATGCAGTCCATACGAGAAAACGGTCGATATATAGACCTGCATTAACAATTTACAGACATACCGATATGACTGTTCCCTTTCTTGATACAACACGTGACATCGAGCGATATCGCGATGAGTATCTTTTGGCAGCGAGGCGTGTTTTGGATTCCGGAGCTTTTAGTTTAGGTCCGGCAGTACAAGGATTCGAGGAGGCATTTTCTCTATATCTTGGCGTTCATTATGCGATAGGAGTCTCGGGAGGAACGATGGCACTATACGCCGCGCTTCTTTCGCTCGGAATTGGTCGTGGTGATGAGGTTATTGTACCGTCCAATACTTTTATCGCAACGGCGGAGGCGGTTGTCATGACGGGTGCGAAACCCGTGTTTTGTGATGTCCCTGAAAATTCATTTTTGGTCGACGTGGAGCACATGGAATCTGTCAGAAGCGCAAAAACGAAAGCGGTGATCGTTGTTCATCTATACGGGCAGGCGGTGTCGATGAATTCGGTGCTGGCTTGGGCGAAGGAATGGCATTTGCGTGTTGTAGAAGATTGCGCGCAGGCGCACGGTGCAGTCATGGGCGGAAAACGCGTCGGATCGTTCGGGGATGTTGGCTGTTTTAGTTTTTATCCGACAAAAAATCTTGGTTCGCTTGGCGAAGGTGGCGCCGCAGTGACCGATGATGCAGAGATCATGACGCACATAAAGGCCGTGCGTTGCCACGGCATCATAAAAGTGAAGTATCAGCACGATGTCATGGGCACAAATTTAAAAATGGCAGGCCTACAGGGTGCGTTTCTTTCGCTTAAGTTGGGACGACTTGATGAAGCGAATGCTCGTCGTCGCGAAATCGCATGTCGATATCGTGAAGCATTTGCGGGATTACCTATTTTGTTGCCTGAGGATACCGGCGATTCCCATGTGTACTATCAATTTGTTCTTAAGACAGATCAGCGTGACCGATTATTACAATTTTTAAAGGATCGTAAGATTGGTGCCGGGATCTATTACCCTGTACCGTGTCATCTCCAGCCATCCATGCGAGCCTACTCGAAAGGCATGGGACAATGTCCAAACGCAGAGAGACATGCGGAGGAGGTTTTGTCTCTTCCCATGTTCCCGGAGCTGACAAACGCTGAGGTCGAAGAGGTTACGAACGTCGTTAGGTCATTTTTTGTATGAAAATACCGTGTTCAATTCCGATTCTATCATTGAATGCAAAGAGACAGCTTGAGAAGTCTCTCCCCGTGTTAAGTGAGTACTTTGATGATGTTTTCTTGATTGACGGAAATAGCACTGATGGGACACAGGAATATGCGCGTTCACTCGGCATTAGAGTTGAACGGCAAAAGAATACGGAGGAGCCAAATATTCGAATTACGGATTTCCGCGCAACGCGAATTAAATCGTGGCAGATGTGTCGTTACGACTGGATTCTCGTTCTGGATTCGGATGAGTTTTTGACTTCAGATCTCATTCAGGTTATCCGTGACATTGTAGAGTGCGACAATAAATCTCAAACGCACCTCGTTCGGAGACATGTGCAACTTTTAGACGGGACAGTCGTTGATTCGTCCGTGTTTTATAGTTCGTATTTTGTTCGTTTGTTTGCTCGAAGTTCCGGTGTCACCCTGGCGGATCGAAAAGTTCATGAGCGATTTATCATTCCACCGCATTGCACGGCGGTTCAGCATGAGGAGGCGATAATATGCCCGGAACCCGACCCTGTGATGTTGCGGAAGCGCTCACATCGTTATCTCGCGCTTGAAACAGAAACAATTCCAAGCCCAACGTGGAAATATCTCTGGAAGTGGATTCTCTGGTACAATCTTAGAAGTTTCTTTGGCCAGCTGTATAGGGTTGTCGTTGTTGATGTTTCATGTCGATTTAGAGGAAAGAAGCCTCTACCATGGGCGTATAATTGTGTTTTTTTAGAATATCGATTATTGAGCATTTGGTATAATATTGGCGCGTGGTTCAAAAAGAGAAATGCGGGCTAGATTGACTTGCTCGGGGCACTGATAACATTGGTTCAATCATTATTAGGTAGGAGAATTTCAATGTATACAAAGAATAATAACGAAGACCGGTTCGAGATTCTACGGTGCATCCGCGATGTGCGCGTCGGATATCGAACGAAGATTCATAATTTTGTGAATCTCTATGAGTGCGAGCTTGGTGATGATGTCATGATCGGGACATTCGTTGAGATTCAAAGCGGTGTGATCATCGGTGATGGATGTAGGATTCAGTCGCATAGCTTTATTTGTGAAGGAGTTGAGTTGGAGGAGCGGGTATTCGTTGGGCATGGTGTGATGTTCATCAACGATCGCCAACCGCGAGCCGTCCATCCGGCAGAGATGATGCGCCATAAAGAAGGCTGGAAAGCCGAAAAGACCATTGTTCGCAAAGGCGCATCGATCGGTACTGGTGCCATTATCCTCTCCGGCATTGAGATTGGCGAAAATGCTGTGATTGGTGCCGGTGCCGTTGTGACGAGGTCCGTACCTCCACATACCACAGTGGTCGGTGTTCCGGCACGTAATCTGACGGAACACTCGCGGTAAACCATGGCCAGGTCTTACTTCGGAAGATTGCTTTACAATCTGATTCAGAAAAATTATGCTGAATTTGAGTACTCGAGTTGTATCCATGTTAGATTCATACGTTTTTTGTTGAAGATGGTCGTTCTTCTTCATTTTTCTGGCGGGTGAGTGCCGGAAGACCGAACGGAAGACTGCCGACACGTGTAAGCACGCGTGCCCAGATGGCTCCCCATCCGCCGAAGAGCGGTACGAGCGTTAGGCTGGAGGTAAGCTGGATGATAAATTGGACGATCGTGAAACGCCACAGCCGTCTTATTTCACCGTGCGCTTGAAAAAAGTATGTGCCGATAATACAAGGAAGACCCAAGAGTCCGATTGCATACACGATGGATGGAAGGGTCGCATCACTGTATTGCGGGAAGAGGAGCGGGATTAAGAACGGTGCCGTTGCCGCGTACGCAAGAATCACGACGAATGTACCAAGAAAGACGAGCCAGAAGTGCTGTCGCGTTGTTCGAAGGATGCCTTCGGATTTTTCATGTCGCGACATACGTTGCAGAAATATACCGGTTAGATTTTTAAATGCGTACTGTATCTGTTCGGGAATTACGGTGGCAACGCTGAAAATGGCGAGCGTCGAATATCCCCAAAAGCGTTGTAGCAGGATTTGATTCAGGTACAGACCGACCGTATACAACAATCCTATCCCTGACATATGGTAGCCGAGTGCCAAGTATGCGGTACCGGTTTGACTCTTTGGAAGTCGCTTGAATTCGCGAAGCGTAAACCATCCGCGGATGAGGATATCGAAAAAGAAGTAAGCAAATGTGATTGTTACAATGTTGCGTGTACCGAACAGCACGATAACGAACGCAGTGGCATATATTAGATTGTTTACAATCGCAAACGTTGCCAGTTTAGGAATTTTTTCCAGACCGGTTAGAATCGGTCCATACAGACCGCTTAAGGTGTACGGAACAAAGGCGATCGCTGCAATCGTAAGCATTGTCGCAACAACGCGCTCGCCATGCAGATATCGTTCCAGCGCGGTGATGAAAAGGAGTATGGAACCCATTGGGGAGACGAAGATGATTTTTCGAACAGCTAAACGTGCAATACCCGTTTCTCCCTTGGCGACGCCTTTAATAATGGACGCATTCATGCCGGTCAACGAAAAAATTCCGGCGATGCCGAACAGGGCAAGCGTATACCGGAATTGTCCCAGCGGCTCCGGAGCCAGCCAGCGCGCCATGAGGAACGTGGTCGCGACACCGCGCATAATACTGGTGAGATGGCTCGTAGTTAGCCATGATGCCACACGTCCGTAAAAACGCACGTCGAGCTTTAGTGCCTTCGTTAATAGATCGGCGACATATGCGTATTTTTGACGTAAATCCATGTATGGGATAGATTACCTTTGTTCCATAATTTCTACCAGAAGACTGTCTATGACATTCGATAAACAGCAAACGGGTTCGCTTGATCTTCCGCAACAGGCGCAGGAAGAAGAATATATCTTGCCGTATCATTGGCAATGGACGCCGGATTCGGAGAGCGGTCGCGTTTATTTTTCATACCTCAAACGCATCGCTGACCTGTTTCCCGAATCTGCACGCTCGTTTATTGATATCGGTTGCGGTGATGGACGCTCCACGGTTTATCTGCACGATACCTTTCCAGACATGCACTGCGTGGGGTTGGATTATTCTGATCGGGCGTTGGCTCTGGCCACACTCATGTCCGGATCTCGGGATATCGAGTGGAAACGTGTCGATGTATGCGAGGCACTAACGGCGCATGAAATGGCGTTTGATGTCGTCACCGCCATCGAAATATTCGAACATATTTCCAAGGACAAGCTCGGAGATGCCCTGCAAAACGTACGCGCATTACTCGTCCCAGGCGGTTCATTGATGTGTTCGGTTCCTTCTGTGAATATTCCAAAAACCGCAAAGCACTATCAGCATTTTACGCCCGAAAGCATTCGGTCGTATTTGGAAGAAGCGGGCTTCCGCGTGGCGCATCTGTCTGGTCAGCAACGGCACAGACATCCGTTGTTTCACATCTATCGATATTTTGATAACCGTTTTTGGACGATCAAGCCGCTGATGCGATGGTTTAATCGGAGTTTGTATCCGACGTACATAAGCCAGTCTGCGTTGGAGAAGGCGGATCGCTTGATCGTGAAAGCCGTGCGCGATGACGCGCCCAAAGCATCTGTTTGATCTATCGTATCGTTCATACAGCATCTTAATATACGAGTTGCGCGGAGAAACGTTTACGGAACCGCGCATTGTGGAATCGATTAGTATTGGGCATTATAATCAGGCCAGTACGTCTTTGATATTTTTATGACACTCTGACCTTCTCTATGAATATTCGCGCTAACTGTAAGCTTTTTCAGGGATGGATACGAACGCATCGATGGGGTCTTGTATTTGCCGTTTTTTTTGGCGTGATGATGCTCTTGCCATATGCTTTGTTTCCATTGCGAATTGGTGACCGGTATCAGGGCATCATGAATATCGTTGCGGATGATACGCTTTTTTACTTGGCGCGCATCAATGACGCGATGGACGGTCATCTGAATCTCGCCAATGCTTACCTATGGGAACATAAGGAAGGATTGCCACATCAGTTGTTTTTTGTTGAGGACGGGCTGGGCATGCTGTACCGCATTTCGTATCTAGATGTCGTTACTGGTTTTTTGGTGACGACGGCGATAGCCTCCGGTATTGCAACTCTCCTTATATACCTTATCGCACATGCGATCCTACGATCATCCTCACGTGCCGTTTTCTGTACAGCATTCCTCATGATCGGTTTTTTTCCGCTGGCGTTTCTTCGTCCGGTTGCCCCGCAGGTGAATATGCTATTTTGGCTTTTGCAGATCTACATATTATTGTTGTGCGCCACGAGGCCATTGACGCGTCGTCTGATCACGATGAATGCTCTGGCTTTCGGATTACTATTTTACGTATACCCGTACTACTGGATGCATCTCGGCGTTGTATACACGTTGTTCATCGCGTATCTATGGTTTCAGGATCGTGCCAGGTCAAAAGACATATGTGTGTCGGCGATCGGTGGTTTTATGTTGGCGATTCCTTACTTCTTATTGAGCTACAAAACATCCCGCTTGCCGGAATTTACAGAAACGATTGTTCGTATGGGTATGCTCTCTACGCGTCAGCCTGGCGCACAGGATGTCCTGATCGGTGTTGGGCTGTGTATGATAGGGATTCTTATTCTTTGGAAAAAAAAGATTCGATTTACTCCGGAAGTGCCAGTCCTCTTGATCGGTGCAATGGGGGTCGCAATCGCCGCGAATCAGCAGGTGATCACCGGAAAAGAGTTTTTTTCTCCAGCCATTTTAGGAATATTGGTATTATCACCTCCTCCTTTGTTCTGATGGCTTTCTTACAGTCTGCCGCAAACCGAGTACGCCGTCCGCGGCGATGGGCGGTTGCCATATTGTCTGTTATGATCCTTGGCGCGTTGAACGGAGCACGGAGCTATATTTCGATGATTTCTTCCGTTTCAGAGACGGATATTCAGGCACAGGCTTATGGTCCGATCATGGATTGGTTTCGCGAGCATACGGAGCCGGATCAGGTAATATACGCTAATGATGAGATATCAAATTTGATACCGGTATATACGTCCGCTAACGTCTTTTTTTCAGGCAATGCGGGATTATCGCTCATCAGCGATCGTGAGATGATTCGTCGTTTCGCATACAACCATTATTTTTCCTCGTTTACATCGGAGATGATTGAGGCGTATGAGAGGTCAATCTTCGGCTTTCGATATGTCGCCCTCGCCGGGAAATTACGCCAGCAGAACGTACTCCGACGCGCGTTCGGAGTGGCTCCTATCACTTTCGAGGCTTTTCCAAAAGAGGCTATGGCGGAAGCGGTTCGTCAGGCCAAGGAAATACAGGCATCCGATATACGTTCCATGTGGCGTGAGTACCACATTGACTATATTCTTTGGGACACTGAAGCTAACCCAGAATGGGGATTCCGTGATCATTCAAGTTTAATCTTGGTGTATCAGGACGAAAGATTTATCATCTATAAGATTCTATGATGTCTTTCTCTATCGACGCTGTCAAACAAAGGGTACTCAAATTTTATAAGATACTTTTCACATACAACAAATCGCGAGTATGGGTGTAAGTATGTTGACGGCACAATGAATGGATCATTTGGCGGTTTTGTCGTCATGGATAGAAAGAAAACACAGTATGAAACTTATTGAAGCGGAAGCGAAAAAAATACTACAGTTAGCGAAGATTGCCATCCCACGGAGTATATTGATTTCCTTTAAGGAGGTGAATTTTGTTGATCACTGTAAATCAATGCAATTTCCGGTTTTGTTGAAGCCCCAATTAATCCAAGGAGGACGTGGTAAAAAAGGTTGGATCCGGCTTTGTGAATCTGTTGATGACGTGAGAGATCAGATTACGGATTTGCGACAAATGATCGGCGACATTCCATGTGCCGGATTTTTATTCGAAGAAGCTGTGCCACACGAGAAGGAATACTTGGTTGGAATGGAGCCGGATCACGAACGAGGGTGCTATCGTGCCACATTTTCTTTAGATGGAGGCATCGCTGTTTCAAATGTGAAGACGTGGCCGATTGTCATAAAGGAGGACGTAACATCCATAGCCGTATCGCAGAGTATTCGTAATCTTTTTGCCAATCTGTATGATATGATGCGGAGCGCGGACGTGGTTCGTGCGGAAATTAATCCGCTCGCCGTGCTTCTTGATGGCTCGTGCGTCGCGTTGGATGCGAAGATAGAGTTGGATGACGCCGCGACATTTCGTCATCCGGAATGGCAAATGCTCACCCATTTGTCGCAGACAGGAAAGCGTCCGTCCGAACGAGAGACGGCGTATGCGTGTTTATTGGAAAGGGTTGGGCATCGCGGAACGCTTGGGCGGTATGTGGAGATGGATGGGGATATCGCTATGGTGCTCTCAGGTGGCGGGGCGAGTCTTGTCGCTATTGACGCGCTGATATCCGCGGGAGGCTGTCCGGCAAACTATGTGGAAATGAGCGGGAATCCGGATCCGGATACGGTGCGTGAAGCCTCGAAGATCGTTTTTTCCAAACCCGGAATCAAGACCGTATGGATTGCGGGTTCGTTTGCAAATTTTACTGATATCCAGGCGACGGTGAACGCCGTTTTGCAGGCAATATCGGATATCGGGTTGCGCGTGCCGGTCGTGATCCGTCGCGACGGGCCGAATGCCGAAGCGGCGCGGGCGGACGCGACAGCATGGGGAGAACGCCACGGGATTGCCGTACGATTTGACTGCGCGGATGTTGATTTGGACGAGTCGGCGCGGGCGGTCGTTGCATGCATATGAATTTGAAACTTTTTCCATCGGATACTTCGGTCTTGATTCAAGGGATGACCGGAAAAGAAGGGCAACGTATGGCGCAGTGGCTGATCGGGAGCGGTGTGCGCGTTGTGGCGGGGGTGACGCCCGGAAAAGGCGGACAGGAGGTGGGGGGTCGGCCGATTTTCAATACCGTTGCCGAAGCGCGAGAAACAATTTCGAATATTTATGTCTCCTGTGTCGTTGTCCCTCCCTCGCGCGTACTTGAGGCGGTGATGTCGGCTCTTGAAGCCGGAATCACCATCGTCAATATCCTGACAGAACAAGTTCCGGTTTATGATGTCATACGTATGCGAGAGAAAGCGCGGGAGTGTGGAGCGATTATACTCGGTCCCAGCTCCGTTGGGTATCTTCAATTTCCTCGTTTTCGTATCGGCTATCTTGGTGGCGAACATCCGTTTGACCAATTGAAAGAGGGGAGTCTGGCGGTGCTTTCAACGTCCGGTGGCATGACGAACGAAATCATTATGGCGCTCGCGCGGCATGGAATGGGAATCCGTTTTGCGATGGCTCTTGGTGGAGATCGTATCATCGGGTATACACTTGAGGATGCAATTCTGTTTGCAGAATCGGAACCAAGTGTAAAAGCGGTTGCGTTGTTTATGGAACCTGGGCGCGCGATTCTTTCTCGACTACTTGACGGATCTTTCGTTTTTCAAAAGCCGACTGTGCTATTTCTTGCGGGAGCAGTCTTGGATCGTTTACCACGAGGTATTCCGTACGGCCATGCGGGAACCATCTTGAACGAAGATGATCGGTCTGTATCGGAAGTTCGCAAGGGGCTTCGCGAGAAGGGAATCCGATGTGCTTCAACCATGTCTGAATTTCTTGAACTTTGTAGAAACATATGAATGAACAACAAAATGAATCAATAATCTCCTCGTTGTGGAATCTCTGGACAGGTGGACGTCCTTCCAAGAATCAAGAAGCAATTTTGGATGCGTGTTTTTTAGCGTGCATGGATCACGGGCAAGAGCCACCGAGCGCGCGGGTTGCCCGTATCGTCGCGAGTTGCGGAAAGCCATTGGCGGATGCGGTTGCCGCCGGATTGCTGACGATGGGGCCACGTCATGGAAATGCAGGATCGGCCGCGTCGGAGTGGATCCGTGTAGCTGTTGCCGACGGACGTTCCGCCGAAGAGGTCGCGCAAGAAGCACTGGAAAGCGAAAAACGCCTGCCAGGTATCGGACATCCGAAATACGACGTGGATCCTCGAACGACACGGCTCCACAAAATTGCAAAGCGGAATCTTCGAGAGACAACGCATTTCGACTTCGCATTGGAGGTCGCGCGGTACATGACGGAACAAAAAGGCAAATCGTTACCATTGAACATTGATGGAGCGCTCGGCGCGCTTATGGCAGATATCGCTGCGCCGTCCGATTTAGCGGATGCGCTTTTCATCGTCGCGCGGACAATCGGCTTAATCGCCCACGCGCGTGACGAGGCGATGACATCAACATCATATCGTCGCGGGTGACAGGTACGGCGTCTGAGAAGTGGTTACCCTGGTCTGAATTGTGGTTGTGTCGAGTTGCACGGAAGCAAGTTATTATTGCACTCCCTACTTGTTTGAATTTAAGTGCCGCAGCTCTTTTGGGCGGAGACTATGGTTTTTGGAAATTATCAAAAAGGTCTCCATTCTCTCTCCTGTGGGGTATTTTCAGAATTTTTGGGAATATATTAGGTGAGGGTGTTCAGGAGGGGTACGCTGGCAATGAAGATCTACCACATATCTGGCGCTATCCGTGGGTTATGCGTCGAAAATTAAAGCATCCATGTTTTGTACTGAAAAAGTTTTCTGCGTCTTCATTTGTTTTTCCTTATTTTAATTTTTTGTTGCCTATTACGAAAAAAATGGAACGTTTCCGTTGTACGCCGTTTATAAGAAATTTTGGTTTTGGAAGTTTTGTTGTCTTAGAAAGAAAGAACACGGATATCTGAAATTGATTGATGCGAACGCAAGTGCTATTTGATTGCGGATTCGCATAAATGTTGATTTTGAAATTTAGTGATAGAGAATTACGGAAATAGGGATACTTTAATTGTCTCGATCGTGTAAAATAGGAGGACATGTTTGGAATACTGCTTGTCGTGGTAGGATCTTTTTTGGATGAAATTGGTATTTCGATAGGAAAACGATCTGTTCGTCGCAAAAAGGAGAATATCTATTCATTTGGTTTTTTGAATTTGTTTTTAGCGACGGTCTTCCTTGGTTTTTTTGCTCTGTATTTTGTCTGGCAGTATGGGATCTTTGGGCATCTCCCGATGTTGAGTACTTTTTCTATTCGTATTGTTCTTGAGATGTTTCAAATGTATTTTGCCATTCGTGCAATTACAGAAGCGGAAAGAACAACGAATGGTTTTTTAAGCACAGGTACAATTCCGCTTCTTTTACTTGTTGATATCCTTTTGGGGTACTCCATTTCTGGATTTCAGGTGATCGGTATGCTGTGTATTAGTTTGGGCGTGCTCTTTCTTTTTATCAATCATGGTATTCATAAAAAAGGAATCGGTTGGGTGATTGCGGGAACTTTGAACGGTGTGATCACGATTTCGTTGTATAAATATAACATTTCACATGGGAACAGTTGGCAGATTGAACAGTTTTTTGTGCATGTTGCTCTTGTCGCCTTCTGTCTTTTTATGCTCTACCGACTCGGGATGCGCAAACCGTTCAGACTCTTTTTGAAACCGTATGCCATAATACAATCGGCGACCATTGGAATCGCGAGCGTTCTTATTAGCTTTGCGTATCTTCTTGCGCCAGCATCTGTTATTGTTGCGGCGAAGCGTTCTTCCACGGTCATTTTTTCAGTCGTTTCAGGGAGTGCTGTCTTTCATGAGAAAAAGGTTGGCGTAAAGATAATCGCAACGTTTGCGTTTATCGTTGGAATAATACTGTTAACATTCTGAGATTTAACTATAAGAATTGTATATGTCGAAATATCTCATCACCGGTGGAGCCGGATTCATAGGCTCTCATCTTGCGGAAGCACTGCTTGCAGATGGGCGTCGTGTTTTGATTTTGGATAATCTTTCAACGGGAAAAAAATCAAACATCCCAAAGGGCGCAGAGTTCCATAAGATCGATATACGGAATTTAGAAAAAATCCGTCCCTTCTTTAATGGCGTTGATGGCGTATTTCATCTTGCTGCGATTCCGTCAGTTCCATATTCAGTTGAACATCCTGTTGAATCTTTTCGCGTGAATGTTGATGGGACATTACATGTTCTTTCGTCCGCAAAAGACGCGGGTGTAAAGCGAGTTGTTTTTTCATCTTCCGCAGCGGTGTATGGATCAGAGAAAAAGTTGCCACATCGTCCTGAGATGGTCCCGCAACCAATGAATCCGTATGCACTTCACAAGGTTATTGGAGAAGCGCTTATGAAGCAGTTTGCATCATTATACGATCTTGAAACCGTTTCGCTTCGTTATTTTAATGCATATGGACCACGGATGGCAGATGTTGGTGCGTATGTGACTGTGATCTCAATTTTCGCGCAACTCAAAAAAGCGGGTAAAGCGCTTTCAATTCACGGAGATGGAAAGCAGACGCGTGATTTTGTGCACGTTCGTGATATTGCGCGGGCAAATATTCTTGCGATGCAGTCAAAAAAAGTTGGAAAA
>JANLIO010000043.1 GCA_024654265.1 bacterium
AGGAACTTTACAGATCTTATTGCCTGGAAGAAGGGGCATGAACTTGTTTTGCAGGTGTATACGTTTACGGGGACTTTTCCCCAGGAGGAGAGATTCGGGAGAGGTGTATAGATTATTAAATGGACTTATCTCACATGTTTCAAATGAACATACTAGATACTAGATACAAGCTACGAGCTACTTTCCTATGAAATATCTCGTGACCGGTGGCGCCGGATTTATTGGTTCGCATATTGCCGAGGCATTGTTGAAACAGGGCCACGAAGTTTTTATTATCGACAATCTTTCAACAGGAAAACGCGGAAATATTCCTGACGGCGCAGTGTTTCTTGAAAAAGATTTTACAAAATTTGATGAAATCCGTTCTGACTTTTCGGGTATTGATGGCGTTTTTCATCCCGGTGCATTACCTCGAGTTCCGTTTTCGATTGAAAATCCGATTGAATCTTTTACGGCAAATGTCATGGGAACGTTGAATGTTTTGGTTGCGTCTCGGGACGCGGGTGTGAAACGAGTTGTGTATTCTGCGTCTTCATCTGCCTACGGGAATCAGGAACAACTCCCACTTCATCCGGACATGCATGCGAATCCAATGAATCCGTATGCACTTCAGAAATATATTGGTGAGTTAAAGATGAGGCAGTTCGCAGAGTTGTATGGGATCGAAACCGTCTCTTTGAGATATTTCAACGTGTATGGTCCTCGCATGGCAAATGAGGGAGCGTACGTCACGGTTATTTCGCATTTTGCACGACAAAAAAAGGCGGGGGAGCCATTAACAATTCATGGTGATGGCGAGCAGACGCGCGACTTTACTCACGTATTTGATGTTGTCGATGCCAACATGCGCGCAATGACATCATCCAACGTTGGGCGCGGGGAGGTTGTGAATGTCGGTGCAGGGAGTCAATATTCCGTGAACTACATCGCGCAGATGATTGGCGGACCTACGATAACGATTGAAGAGCGAAAGGCGGAAGCAAAACACACACGAGCAGATATTACGAAAACACGAGAGCTTCTTGGATGGGAGCCAAAGATTCAGTTTTCAGAAGGATTGAAAGAAACACTGCGAGATCTCGGTATTGTTATCGAAGATTAATTTTCTTATTATGAGTAATCTCCTCCCCTTGGAAGGGGAGGAGATTAGAATTAAGTTTATTTTGATATGACTCCAAGCCTTCAGCATGGAGTGGTAATGCATTTAGGTTCCTTGCCGTCTGAGAACGATTCCGATTGTTTTTAAGAGAACGGCGGCATCTAAAACAACGGATCGATTTTTAATATAGTAGAGATCGTATTGAAGTTTTTTGAGGTTGTCTTCGATTGTGCCGGCGTAGGGGAAGCGAACTTGCGCCCAGCCGGTTAACCCGGGTCGGACAAGGTGTCGAAGTGCGTAGTATGGCATTTGCTCGATGAGAGCTTCGACAAATTCTGGGCGTTCCGGGCGTGGGCCGATTAACGACATGTCGCCTCGAAGGACATTCCAGATTTGTGGAAGTTCATCTAATCGTGTAACGCGAAGGAATTTTCCTACCGATGTGATGCGCGGATCATCCTCTGTCGTGAATTGCGGTTTGCCAATTTCTTCCGCGTCTTTCTTCATGGTTCGAAATTTCCAGATACGAAATTTTTTTCCATATTTTCCGATACGAATTTGAGAATAGAGGATTGAACCCGATGAAGATATTTTGATGAGAACGGCAATGATCGGGTAGACGAGGATTGTAAAGAGAGCAATTGGGATTGCAATCATAATATCACTCCAGCGTTTTACACTTTCATACCAGGTTTTTTGTCGCTCACGAAGATTATCCAAAAACCATGTTTGTGAAACAAATTCCAGCGGAACACGGCCCGTCATCCCTTCTTCAAATGTCGCGCGATCCAAAACAGCGACTTGGCTATAAATCGTTTTGTAGAGTGCTTCGCGAAGGCGCGGGACTTCGTGGAGTTGATGTCCGAGAAGAATCGTATCGATTTTTTCACGTTGAACAATGTCGTGGAGATCGTCGATATTTCGATGCCACGTGACGTTCTCGGCTTCAAATCGAGTTCCATCGTTTGTTTCAAGTACGCTGACTAAACTGAATCCGTAGATGGGTTGTTCAAGGAGTTTATGGATTTTGAGTGCATCGGCACCGCTTCCAACGTAGAGAACGCGGTTTCGGAAAAATGCATTTGCGATGAATCGATTGTAAAAAAGACGCCAGCTATAGCCGAGAAGAAGAGAAATTGCGAAATAGAGGAAAAGGTTGGTTCGCGGTTCAATTCCAAAAAGGGGAACGAGGTAGAAAAACGTAAAGGCGACGGCAAGGTTTGCGATCATTCCCTCAAGATAGTGACGGAAAAATTTAATTCCGTTTTTCATGAGGCCGAGATCGTACAAGCCGGCGACATACAACCCGAGAAGCCAGAGGAGGGTGATGAATCCAAATGGTTCTACGTGTGACTTCCAAGAAGCGTGGTTAAATCCACCGTATCGCAATGCCAGCGTCAGGATGAGCGCGAGCTGAAAGATGACGGCGTCGCCAAAAAGGAGGGTGAATCGTTTGAGTCGTAGTCCGAGTGTGAACATGGGGTGAAAATTTGGATTTAGGAATTTGGAATATTTTTCGTCATCCCGAATGCTTTCGGGATGACGGAAGGGGAATGGTAAAAAGAATCGTTGATGAATCTGTAGGAGAGATCCCCTTTGCTATGGATGTCCTTTGGATGAATAAATCCTGTCATATTTTAGGGGAATTGTATAGATCGAGCTCGTCGTATAAAATATGGGTCAATATGATACAAAAAATAGTTCTGTATATTCAAAAAGAATGGCGTCTTTTGTTGAAATATCTTTTTGTTGGTGGAAGCTCTTTTTTTGTGAAGATCGGTTCGTACACTATTTTTTCACGGTTTCTTCAGCCACAAGGTGTTCGCGAAATCCAAAATATAGAAGCGATCGCTGTTGCGGTTATTTATAATTACACTCTGCATCGGTTGTGGACATTTCGAGGGAAGAAGCCGGCACCCGGTTCAACGATCCGATATGCGACGGTTGTTGGCATCTCTGTATTTTTGGACGCCGGTCTGTTTTTCGTTTTTCATTCCATATTTAAGATTTACGATGCCGTTACGATTGTTGTCGTAGGTGTTATCATGGCGTTGTATGGTTTTCTCTCTCATACATTTTTCACGTTTCATCATGATCCGCTACGTCGGAATGGAGGTAGCAAGGAATAATAACGAGGAAGAGCTTTTCTTCGATGGAGTTTTTTAAAAAAACAAAAAAATATGCCAAAACAAAAATACGAAAAGAAGAATGTTGTTGTTACGGGTGGAGCCGGTTTTATTGGCTCGTTTCTTTGTGAGTCTCTGTTGGAGGCAGGAGCCCGTGTTATTTGTATCGATACGTTTGTGACATCTCAGGAGCCAAATATTGATCCACTTTTGAAAAATCCGGATTTTGAATTTATTCGTCATGATATTTCTACACCGATCAACTTGTCTACATTTCCAGAGTTGGTGCGGTTTCAGATTCCGGTGCAGGGGATTCAAGAGATTTATAATCTCGCCTGTCCAACAAGCCCGAAGAAATTTCATCAGTTTCGGATGCAGACGTTGTTTGCGAATTCACTCGGAATGAAAAACGTCTTGGATCTTGCCGTTCAGAATAAATCACGCGTTGTTCATGCATCATCTTCCGTTGTTTACGGGCCACGACCAAAGGATAATCACGCGTTTGAAGAAGATGAACTCGGTGTCGTCGATCAATTGTCACCCCGCGCGTGCTATGACGAGGGAAAGCGTTTCGCAGAATCATGTTGCCGAACATATCAGGATGTCCACGGCGTTGATATTCGTATCGCTCGAATTTTCCGAACATATGGTCCACGAATGCCATTGTTTGACGGACACATGATTCCGGATTTTATTTTGAATGCTTTGGATGGAAAGCCATTGTCTATTTTTGGAGATGAAACGTTCCGAACATCGCTTGTGTATGTGAATGATGTTGTGGACGGGCTTATTCAAATGATGGAAGTTCCAAAGAATCCCGGTCCTCTCAACCTTGGGAGTACAGGGGACATGCGAATCATCGATGTTGCGCAGATGATTGTTGAAATGACAGGCTCACGTTCAAAGGTCAATTTTCAACCACCGCTCATCTTTATGACGCCACTCGGATTGCCGAATTTAACGAAAACAAAAGAAGCGTTGGGGTGGCTTCCGATCGTCGGTGTGGAAGACGGATTGAAAAAAACAATCGATTATACGATTGCACATAAGAATCTTCTCCAATTTTCAGTTCAAAAAAGAAAGGAAATCTAAATTATGAATATCGAAAAATTTGGCACACCGCGAGGGCTTGCGAAAGAGCAGATCAAGGAAGGACTGAGGGATTACGAAATGCAAGATCCCGGTTTACTGATTAACGCACTCGAAAATGGGGACGTGGATGCTGTCATCTGGCAATTAGAAAAAGGCCCACCGGATAAAGCATTTTTTTATTCACCCGAACGGAGCAGTGCGACTTATACTTTCCTTTCTCATTTAGCTCATTTAGCTCATTTGGGTCACGTCCAAGATTTAGATTGGATCATAAGGGAACTTCAGATTCCAGATTCATATTTTGAATCATCGGAAATTCAGAATGCGGCAAAAGAAAGTGTGATTGCTTTGGTTTCAGGAGGAAGATCCGAAGAATTGAGTGATTTTTTGTATTTTTTTAAGGTTAAAGAATCTGTATTAAATGATAAGGAAGTTCAGGATGTTGCAGATAACGGATTAATGGATCTTGTCCAATATGGGGGACTTGATGAAATCTTTCAGTTTTTAGAGACTCTCAATCTTTCACACTCCCTTCTCAAACGCCCTAAAATTCAACAAGCGGTACAAGATAGGCTTGTTTTGTTTGTGAAACACGGAAATACGGAGGATACAGCAAAATTCATTTACGCCTTTCATACCCCCGAGTCGTTTTTGGAGAGTCCTGAAGTTCAATCCGCGATAAAGGAAGGGCTGATTTTTCTGACAGTGTACAGCCATGTGGACATTATCAAAGAGTTCATTGATACATTCAATATTCCCCAGTTGTTTTTGGAGAGTCCTGAAGTTCAATTCGCGATAAAAAAGAGGATTATCTCCAGTGTGAAGTTCGGACACACGGACATCAAAACCTTCATTGATACCTTCAACATCCCTGAGACATTTTACGATACTCCTGAATTTCAAATCGTAGCAAAGGAAAAGGCGATGTCTTATGTAAAAAGTGGAGATTGGAGATCCTTACCGGATCTCTTCCGCATTCTCCACATCCCTGAGGCATTTTACGATACTCCTGAATTTCAAACCGTAGCAAAGGAAGAGGTGATGTCTTATGCAAAGAGGGATTATTGGACATTCTTACCGGATCTCTTCCTCACTCTCCACATCCCTGAGACATTTTACGATACTCCTGAATTTCAAACCGTAGCAAAGGAAAAGGTGATTTCTATGGTAAAGAGTGGAGATTGGAAATCCTTACCGGGT
>JANLIO010000053.1 GCA_024654265.1 bacterium
TCCCACACCGACTCAAACGGTGGCTGTGCGCTTGAAAGACAGTAGTACTCCCCTGCGTTTACCGGTGGCGTGTAGCCTGCGGTTGGGATGTAGTGATAGGTATCGAATGTACTTGCAAGAATTGGGTTTGGATTCCAGACAAGACATGGATGTTGGCCCGGATCGCCCGCAACCGAACGCGCGTAATCCCGTTGGAGACATTGGCCAAATTGCCCGCGTACAAGAACGACATCAGAAATATCCAAGCACTGACCACCGGGACATGCCGGATTCCCAGAGCTTGCTGTAATATTCTCCGCCGTAATAGCACCAGTCAAAGCATTTACTTGTTGCGTCTCGCTCGGAACACATGATCGCCCATCATTTGATCCACCTGAACATACGCCAGCTGATGGTGGTTTCCCGAGCGCAGAATAATACTTAGTAGCTTGTCCTCCGTATTTCACTTTGCGATATGCGCACGAGCACTCCTCGCCCCATTCACATAAATTCGCAGATCCGTATCCGTTTGCAACCGTCTCTGGCTTGAATGGTTCGCTCGTATAATCCCATTCTTTTACATATGTGTTCTTAAATGGTGAATCCCCCTCCGGATTTGCCTTGCACTCTGCTGGTGGGAATGAACGCTCTAACACAAGATCATTCTTTGGATCTGCACTGCTTCGGAAGATATCCGCAAGAACTTCCATGTCACGCGGATCAACCTTATCTTTTTGATTTGCTAAATCTTCGTTGCGGATTGAGAGCGCATCAATCGCAAAATAACAAACTCGCTTTCCCAAATTACCAAAGTTCCAATATCCTGTACGACCCGTCTGGGTGTGTCGGCATAGGAGTAAATCTGGATAAAGTGGATTAAGCGGAGTCTCTTCATTTGGCGGGAACTCAAGCAACCCACTTGATTCCGGAACAGCAGCGACCAAACGATAGTCATTGATAAATCGATTTTGAAGTGCCGGAACCTTATTGAACAATTCTTTTGCAACCTCGCGGTTCTGAATATCCATAGCCTGGAACTGATCCGGAACTGCGTATCCGGAATAATCTTTTTGCCCAAATCCGGTTTGTCGTGACACGTAAAGATCACGTGAGAAGAATGCACCCGGTTTCAAAATCGGATCCTCTTTTCGGTTCACGTAATTCCCGCAGAACGCGCCTGCGTTCGATCCCTTCGACACATCGCAAAGCGCGGTCTCCGTACAAACATCAACATACTTTTGTTGTGTTGGATCGTATACGGTTTCAGCCGTTGCACATCCAAGCCACTGTGCGCAGTCGCGGTCAAGATTTACTTTGAGGACAACATTCGCGTTGTTCACAGCCCCATCAACACATGTTCCGATTAAATCTCCAGACGAACCCGTAACTGGGAACGTACAATCTGCTTCTGTGCGACACGTTTTGTTCGCAAATAAACTCATGGCATTTGTGACACTTTTCGAGTTGCTCGCAATTAAATCCGTTTGCCCAAGAATACACGCTGTATTCGGTGGAACAACTTTTGAATTACATCTGTCACACACGCCACCCTTCTGCCAAGGGCCGACTCCACAATCCAACTGAGGTTCTTTACACGTACGGCAATATGGATTATTCGGATCTGTAATACAGTCGATTGGCTGTTGAGCTGTGTCAGATTCATCACTCGACTTATTGTATGTTGCGCCGACATTGAATCGTGAACGCGTATCAGAAAGATCTTGGAAGAGAATGCATCCGTTCAAGATATCAACCTCCCCATTACAACTCTTTACATCAACTTTCTGGTTCTTGATGAAGTAGTATGGCTTTGCAGATACGTGAAGCGGATCGCTGTGATCATTTGGATCACGAAGCTCTGTACATTCTGATTGCTCAATCGGACAGTGCCCAACCCAACCCGTGTATCCCACGTCTCCGGAATTTTGTACCAAGAACGTATTTCCAGACGAAACAAACGACGGATAGCATGGAAGATCAGCCCCTGTGCGGAACCATCCGTTGTATTCCCCATCAGATGGAATACCGTTTGCCACATTCTTTTTCAAATTCACTTTATCGCGCCATTCACACGCGTGCTGAGTCGGATTTCGGAAATACGCGACGGTTTGCCCACTCTTAAATTCATCACAGAACAGTTCGTCCTTTCGACATAACATATTCGGTTCTCCGTCAGTCGTCATGTACTTCGTGATGTCATCTTTGAAATACACCGTATCAAACGCCTGTTCCTGCGGTTGTTCCAATCCATCCACAGCTTGCGTGAAATTCGGTTTTCCAAATGCCTTACATGACGCAGACGACGCGGAGCAACGTGCCGATGGTTCATCAATCAAATAAACAAATCGATCTGCCGGACGCGTTGTTGTGGCGGTTCCAAGATATTTTGATTCCCACAATTTTGATTCAGGCGTCACCTTTGTATTTAAATCCGTTCCTTGGATGACGAACGTCTCTTCATACGCACTTACTGAGTTTCGAGTGTCCACAAACGCCGTACACCCAACCGCCTTTTCGCTACAAAGGTGACCAAACCGACGAACCGTTACCGCCTTCTGATTTCGATCTTGGTACGCGCGACACCCGAGCATTGCCTGAGGCTCAGGGATCCCTTCTGGGGTCATATCGCAGATGGCAGGAGTCCTCCATGAATCTTTCACTGCGAACGTCACATCGTTTAATCGTTCAATGCGGATTTGATCCAAGAATGTTGCATCCGGAAGGTTGATCCATCCGATCGTGGATGTGGTCGCCTTAGAACCGGAAGAGAACGGACCAATTTCATACCGACGCCAATCTACAGCATACGGGAATGAGCCGACCTCGATACCGTCAACAACCACCGACCCCGTCCCTTGCGACGCAGACACGTTTTTCATCCAGAATGTGACTTTATACAGCTGATTCGGTGCGGAAGGAAACACCGTCAACGTGGCCAGCGAAGGCTTCCCTGATAACTTGAGCGACATGTCACCCACAAGAATCGCTTCGTTTGAAAGTTCACCGGCCGTGAAAAGCGACGTGGTGGCGCTTCGGAAATCTTCCTCAAACACCGATGACGTATTCCGCCCGGTCGCACCAAGGTACGCACGACATCCGGAAACTTCCGCCTTACATACCCCGCTCTCTTCCGGCAGAACTTTGTAGATACAGTCGTTCGTTTGCGTATTAAATGAACCACCCGTCTTACTGCAATCCGCCACGTTTGAACTATCTTTGCGAAAATCAAGACACGATGGAGATGAGATGACAGTCTGTGCAAAATAACGATAGAACACATCTCCATCCGCGTTATAGAATTGGCGACAATCCGGATCCGTTCCCTGTTGCCACGTTTGTTCATTACAAAGAAGCGGTTCTTTTAAGAAACGTTCCAGTCCCGCCTTTTGAATAATCTTTGGCGGAGCTGGTGTTTGTGACGCATCGTGAATCAAGCTCCATGTCCGAAGTTGATATCCGGTCTGATCCGAGCCTTCCCATGTGAAATACGTCTCTGTATCCAAACCCGGTTTTTCGCACGCGCGAACATAATTGAAATAAGCCTTATCCTCTCCTCCGGCTGTTGTTGCCTCAACATTTGTAAACGCCTCACATCCTACATCTTCGATCGTACATGATGTCGCAGTCGACGGGATGAATGTCGCAACCGTATCATCTTTTGGATCATTTAATCGATCATCAATACTTGCCGTCAAATCGAACGTTGACGGTTGTTTCAAATACTCGGCATACCCAACGCACTGTGTTGGACACAAATCCACAGCCGAAAGTGTTGCCGGGATTTCTGGAGCCGAAAGATTATCAATATCACGATACCCCTGACACCCCATGTCTTGCTGAACACACATTCGCGCGTAACTGGCACAGAGCGGATTATCTTTTGCTTCATCGCCCGTACACGCAAGTTCTTCTGGAGGAACACGATAATGTTCTGTCGCAAGTGACGCATTCAATCCTTCAACGTACGACGTTGAAACTTCTGCCTCTTCAACTTGAATAGAGTCAACCAAAACATCTGTTCCCAACACTTCGATAATTCCAGACTTGGTACTTGTATTTGAAACAAACGTACATTCCAATTTTCGCCAGACGGCATTCTCATCTGACGCGATGTATGATTCTTTAAAGCCCGGCGAAATGGCCTTCTGCGGGACAGGAACCGTACACCCTTCGCTTCGGTAGAACGATCCTGAGTCAACGGCGATAGCAGGCACGATATGACGATCTGTTTTTGCAAGATTGATTGTTAGGGAAAGATCACCAGGCTTTGTTGATGTTGCATTTCGAACATACGCGCTCACGACATACGTTCGCAACGGAGCGATCGCGACGCGTTCACTTGTAAGAGCATTAACTGCATCCGGCACATAACTTCGACTTCCATGAACCGAACTTTCATCCGAAAGTGTTAGCGTTTTTCCTGCAAAGCTCCACACAGCAAGCAAATCGGCTTGTCCTTCCACCTGCGTATCAAATGATCCATTCTGTATCAGGTTCAGCGAGCTCTTCCCAAGTTCCAACTTTGATAACGCCGTACATCCCGCATCCGACTCAGCGCACACTTCAGCTGTGGCGTCGAGATAAATGCGCGGACCTTCAGTAAGATCACCAACCCATACTGTGCTCGTTGTATTCGCCGGATCAAGTTCTGAGGAATACCACGAACACCCCACGTTATCGGCGGAACAAGAACCGTAATCAACCGTATTCCGAAGATACGAAACGAGCTCACTTTGACGATTGACATACGTTCGACACGACGCGAATTTCGCTTCACATTCATCTGCGGTAAATCTCCACACCGGTTTTTCCGCAACGCAGAATCCATATCCTCCCGTACAATTCCCATGATCATCTCTCTTTAAACACGAAACCGCGTCCGAGCACTCCTGAAGACGAAGTGGTGTATTTGGAAAAATAGAATCTCCGTATCCCTCGACTCGGCATTGGAATGGTGGCGCCGTCAAAATCCAGTTTGGATCAACAAGCTTACACCACGGATGTGATGAATCTGTCTCCCCCTTTTCATTACAAACGTAATATCCACGAAGCGCCTCACCAAGCGTCACGTATTTCCCATTCTTCTTTTTATTAAACTGTGAATTTGCCGCAAGCTCCCACCCAACAGGAAGGATGCGAGCGTAACGAAGCTTTGCGAGGTTAGATGCACAGTACGCACGCTGATAACAACTTGGATCTGTATTTTCTTTTACATCCCATTCTGGAACAAGCTCCCAGTCCGGATGAAGGAATTGTGGATTTACGGGCGGTAAACCATCTGCCGTCATATGAGACGCTTGTGCCACGGTAAGAGCACCACTGCCAGTACGGAACGCTGTCGCAAAAGCATCATCCATCGCACAACTAAACGTTCCACGTGGCGTTGGGCACGATGCCATCTCAACAACAAAATCTCTTTTATCAGATGTAAATAGATTTGGAGTCAGAAGGTCTGAATAAATCAAACGCACATTCGCAACGTTCCTATTTGTAAGCGCTTCCGGATTTATTAAATTCACCCCACCGAATGATTCTGTCGCGTCTGGCTTTAAACCATCAAAAATTTTCTGCATTGCCCCTGAGACAAGCGTACTCACAAATGTTGCTGTCGTGAGAATGGCGATCTGCGTAAAACCAAGCTCAAACGCATCCTGCATGAGGTTATTAAAAATATTCGTTTTTCCCTCCAAACTCAACTTAACGATATTTGTTGCAGAAAACGTATCCTGAACAGCTTGCTTCGGCGTTTTAATATCACCAGTCAAAAAGTTCGTCACCGGCTTTACACCTGAAGGCTCTAATCGTTGATAAATGAGCTCTTCTTTTCTTGATGCCAAGGCATTTTGGAAAGCGGCTTGAACTCCAAAGTTCACTCCGATTTCACTGGAGCTCGGGTCAAACATGCTCGTGACAGCCGTCATGACTTGCTCATCTGACTGCCCGATATTTGCAAGTGTTTGTTTAAAGTTACTCGCGATTAAAGCGAATGTACAAGTCGCCTTTAATTGTTCAGGTGGACGAATTCCTAACGCGAGCTGAAGCCCCAATGGATCAATTGGCTTACAAGCATCAAACCCAAGACCAGGCATGAGCACCTCTTCATTCAATGAACTAATAAACTCATTTGCGACCGCCAAACCCGCTTCTTGTAAATATGTTCCAAAACCTTTTTCATAAAAAAGTGGAAACTTTCCTTCATCACCCGTTAAAAGAGCTTGCGCCGAATCATAAGCGACCTTTTGAGTAAAAACTTGGAAAGCATTCATCAAACTGATGATGCCCCCAACTGTCAGCTGAGCAAAAAAACCGTCCACCTGTTTCTGTGTCTCTTGATAAACATTCGAGCCAACCGTTACAAATATTCCAGGAGCACCTGGGATAGGAACCGGCGTAGGTGTTGTCGCAATCGCATACGCAACCGGCATTCCAAGATGCATGCCAAATAATACGACAACGATGAGACCCATCGCCCATTTCGTTAGTCTTCCAAAAAAAGATGTGTTCCTGCGCATCATACGTTACGGATTGCTATTGCCTTGAGCATCAACACCATTTGATGCTGTTAAGGCCAATGCTTCATCATAGAGCTTCAAAAGATCTGCATCCGACAATTGATCCAACACATTTAAATCAACCTCTCCACTTTCTCGTAATGCTGTCCGTATCTCCTCAGGATCTCGAATCAGTGCTGGTTCAAGATCTGTTGACGTGCTTCCCGTTTGACCTTTAATGACTTCACGCTGACCGTTCACCCCACGTTGGAACTCCGCCAAAAGATCATCCCCTGTTCCATCAATCGTAACCGGTTGAAAAAGTTCCTGTGTTTTTTGAATTTCCGTCGTATCAACAATCTGCCCCTGACACTGTGTTCCGCGTGCGCAGTTTGGACTTTCGCCAAGTGCGAGTTCGACGTTATCAGGCATTCCGTCGCCATCCGTATCCGCGAGATACGGAGAAGTACCAAGAATATTTTCTTCATCGTAATCCGACAGTCCATCGCCATCCGTATCGCGTCGTTTGGACTCTGCGAGCTGACGACCTTGCACATCGATATTTGAAACGGCTTTTGTCGCTTCTTGAACATCCGTTTTTGAAACAGAAAAAGGGTCATTCACTCCGGCATACAACCGTTGCGCCGAAAGACCGAGGACGACAATCGCACATACAGCAAGAACACCTGCCGAGATTTTTTCACCTCGCGCAAGCGTACGCCATCGCTCACTCACTTGTTCAATGCCTAAGTTTTCCTCCATATGAGGTTTGCATAATTATACCACGCACGGCGTGGAAAGAATAACACTTGTTTTGGAGGTACAAAGCTATTGGAATATCGCGTGAAAAATGAAGTTCAGGGTAAGTCAAAACTCATCTCGTCATCTCGACTGCCTTACCTGTCATCTCGACCGTAGCGGAGAGATCCCTTATCAAACAGATCCATTCCTTTCTAAAAAAGTTAGACCACTCTTAGTCACTTTTTGTCACATCACAAAAGTGACGCAAAAAAGATGTTGGGGGTCGGCTGAACTCGTTC
>JANLIO010000055.1 GCA_024654265.1 bacterium
ATTCTCCCGGATGTCATTTTAGAAATGCGCAAACGTTGGATTCCGCATTCTTTGGTTTGTTGCAAGATCGGAGATGAAGATGGGTATCGATCTCGTTTAACTCGTCGGGGTTACTCGGGTTTTGAGCTTGAACGACAAGTTGAGGAAGCGAATATATTTTTGTATCCACCGCACATTGAAGGATGGATTCAAACGGAAGTTCTCATGGGTTCAGACCGCGAAGATTACGCACGATTTGAAATGGGGGTTTCACAAGTCGCGGGACATCTTTTCCGTCCGTCTCTGCTCTGATATTCTAAAGACGTGGCAAATTCTGTCCGCGTTGTTCGCGCATCACGAAACTCAGACTCTTCGCGCACATGCTGTATCGAAGCTCGTGCTCGGATTTTTTCGTTTGGTGGACTTCTCCTTCTTGTCCTTTCGTGTGTTGTCACAGGTATCTTCTATCTCTCTTTAACGCAACCGAATGTAACCGGTGTACAACAACTGATTGCTTTCGTTCTTTTTGTTGGATCATGGGCTTATTTCGTAAATGGAATTACCGAACGAATTCATCTGACGGGGAAGGCCGTTGTTTTTTGTTCAGCGCTTGGGCGGACGCGCGCCATTCCACTGACGGAGCTTGAGGATCTCGCGTTACGTCATCAGGGATTTAATTTAGATCGTGGATTTGAAATTGTAGAATTTCGAATACGTGGTCGCGACATTGAGACGTTTGCGCTCGGACCGTGTTGGAGCCGTGCAAATTTGGACAACTTAATTCTTTCACTACAAAACGCATTGGATCAAACGACATAGGAATATGAAAAAGAAAATAAAAAAATTTTTGCTTGGAAATAAACAGCTTCCACCAAAATTGGTTGGGGAAACGTTACGGAGTGGAAAGCATTTTGAGCATTGGTTGTGCAATCCCTCGGGAGAATGTGAACAGGAAGAAGAAGAGTCATTCACCGATGATCCGCAATGGCGAATATTGAGAATCATGGCAGAGTTTATCGAAGGTTTTGAATTCTTATCCAAACTAAAAAAGGAAGTCACTTTTTTTGGTAGTGCTCGTGCAAAGGGAGGAACGTTTGCATATGATGAGGCACGAAAGTTAGGAAAGATGTTGGGGAAGCGGGGATATACGGTTATTACCGGTGGAGGCCCCGGCGTAATGGAAGCTGGGAATCGTGGCGCAAAAGAAGGTGGGGGAGGATCCATTGGATTAGACATTGAGCTTCTAACGAAACAACGACGTAATAAGTATGTTGAAAGAGCAATCGGTTTTCATTACTTTTTTACACGGAAGGTGATGCTTTCAGCGAGTGCGCAGGCGTATATCTTTTTCCCAGGTGGGTTCGGTACGTTAGACGAAATGTTTGAAATGCTAACTTTGATTCAAACCGGCAAAATTACGCAGGATATCCCGCTCATCCTCGTTGGAAAAGAATATTGGGAACCGTTATTGAAATGGATTATGAAAGAAGTTGTTGGGACGCGTGGTTTTGTGGATAAAAAAGAATTTGAAATTATTCAGCTTGTATCTTCAGCAGAGGGGGCATTCGAGATTATTGAAAAAACAGTTGAGCGAAAATTTGGATAACCCGTCAGAAACAAAAAAACGCCGAACGGCGTTTTTTTGTTTCTTTTTTCGTTCTCTCTTATGCTTTTGCTTTGTTCTCTCGGGCTACACGTTTCGCGGCTCGCTTTTGTCGGAGTGTTGGGAGTTCTCCCGTTAACTCTTTTGTAAGCTTTTTCAGCGTTCGGAGTGTACGTGCAGCAACGCGAATCTTAACACCCTCCAAACGGATTGTTTGAAGATTGACGTTTTGGCGTCGTTTGGTCGCAACCTTGGAGTGGCTACGTGAATTTGCGGTATTTGCTCGTTTTCCTGTGAGGATATCAATTCGTGACATATTGGTTTGCGGAATAACTGAATGGCAGGAAGATACCGTATGAAAGCCTTTTTGGCAAGAGAGGAACTTATGATGTATGATTTCAGACAATGCTTACCCTCCTCTTTCAAGAACCGCTTCTTTTTTTGGTGTGGATACTGGCGATTCTGATTGCCTTATCAACGCATGAATTTTCGCATGCTCTGGCAGGGACTCTCCTTGGCGATGAAACCGCAAAGCGCATGGGTCGCTTAACATTGAATCCGCTTGCCCATGTTGATCCCATCGGTTTAATCGCGCTTGTGACAGTCGGCTTTGGATGGGGGAAGCCTGTGCCGTTTAATCCGTACAATTTAAAAAATCAAAAGTGGGGTCCTGTATTGGTTGCGCTTGCTGGGCCTGGGATGAATCTCTCGATCGCGATTGTCCTTGGACTTTTACTTCGAGTGATCGGTCCACTTCTCGGACCTACAAATCTTCTTTCTCAATTTTTATATTTAAGTGTTTTTTTGAATGTCGCTTTGTTATTCTTCAACCTGATCCCAGTCCCACCGCTTGATGGGTCGAAGTTATTGCTTGCCATGGTTTCTGGAAAACAACATGAACGTGTTCGCATCTTCTTGGAAACACGAGGGCCAATGATTTTACTTGGATTGATTGTCGCGGATTTGATTCTTGGTATAAATGTTTTTGGATGGCTATTTAACATCGTTTCCTCTGTCGCAACATGGATTGTGGGTTTTGGAATATAGAGATTCTACCCATTTATGATCACAACAAAGAGGATTTGGTCAGCAAAGAAAAGTATATTTCTTATTTGGGGGAGCGTGCTTTCTGCAAGCGTTCTTGTTTCTTTGTTTACGTCAGCTCGCCTCCCTTCTGTTGCTGACTCTGCGCTTCGGCAACCTTTGACATTGCTCGTGAGCGTGCTTCTTATCACGTATACCCTAAAGATTACCCGTAAAATAGCGCCGAAAGATTCATGGCAACTCATTGTCCACGTGTTGCCTGCATCGCTCGTATTCGGAATTATTCTTTCTGTGTTTGGAAAATGGAATGATGGGAGTGGTGTGCTCGCACTTCCGTTTCGTTCTGTCGTTTCTTTTTTGCTTTCCGGTGGAATTTTACCGGTTGCTATCGGTCCGGAATCACTCCTTCGTTTTTCACTTCTTGGTCTTTCAATTCTTCTTGCTATAAAACAAAAACGTGGACAGTCGACTTTTTCTCAAAGATTTTTGATCGGAATTCTTGCATGGATTGCTTCTGCCGTAGTTCTTTTGGTGCCAAGTTGGATGATGCTTTCTTCATCACTTTTGCGAGGTTCCGTCGTAATCCATGCGCAAGATGCTGTGCGTAGTCTAGGCGTGATGCACACGGGATCGTACTGGTCGTCATTTCAGGCGGATCGTTTTTTTACAGGGATCGGAAATGAAGTGACAAATGCATCCGGATTGTCGACGTCAGCATTTCTTTTGATTGTTGGACTCTTACTTTGTGCACTTCTTTCATGGCGAACAAGTCAAAAAGGAGTTGAAACAAAAGCAAATCAAATTTTGGTAAAAATGTCTTCAGCAGAGTCTCTTTTTCTACTCTCCGGAACACTCGCTGGTTTTTTGATTGGAATACGTGGGTACCGTTTCTCATGGAATGGAGTGAATGCAATGGCATTTGTATTGATGCTTATTTGCAGTGTCGCGCTCGTATTGATTTGGCTGATCGGTAAAGAAACGGAGCATTATGACTCAGTCGTTTTAGTGGCATTACTAACAGGTGGCATTCTTGGATGGCCTGCGCTTGTTTTGGTTCTCGCGTTCCTCTTCTTCTCGTGGTTGATGTCGTTGAATGAATTTGAATGGAAACAGTCGATGTATGGACGCGCGGGTGTCATGGTGATTTTGACCTTATTTGCCGTTGCGTTGGGTGGTGTCGTGGGAGCAAGAAGCCCACTTTATCCTCATGAGCTTTCGGGATGGATTGGCGCTTGGGCGATCCTCGTTGCAGGCGCAACAATCCTTTGCCAATTTGACCACAACAAGCGAAAAAACTTACGGATCGTTTTCGGGATTTCCGTTCTTTCGACGATTGGATTTTTACCGTTACTCCCATATTACGCGCTTGGTGGGTTGGTCGCTCTTCTTTTGCTTATTGTTTACTTTGTCGTTCAACGAGATGGCTGTTGGGAGCGAGATATTGTCCGAGCTTTCCTTCTTTTTGTTTGGATTGCATCGATTTTAAGTTATTTGTCAACGTAGCGAGGCTTGGGTGTCGCGAGACTATTGACAGTGGAAAAAATGCCGGCAAGCCTGAATACTTGACGTTTTTAGGGTTCTACTGCTATATTTCCGCCACAAATTTCGATCTCAATTCTCTTCGAGAAAATTCATGCCTACTGTAAATCAACTTGTCCGCAAAGGACGAAAACAGACGAAAACCAAGTCAAAGAGCCCGGCAATGCAGTTTACGACTGATACACTGCACCGTCGTCGGACAGAACTTCGACGTGGCGCTTCATTTAAGCGTGGTGTGTGCGTAAAAGTTACGACCATGACTCCGAAAAAGCCAAACTCTGCTCTTCGAAAGATTGCGCGTGTTCGACTTTCGAACGGGATGGAAGTAAACGCATATATCCCGGGTGAAGGACATAATCTTCAAGAGCACTCCATCGTTATGATTCGAGGTGGACGTGTGAAGGATCTTCCGGGTGTTCGATATCACGTTGTTCGTGGTGTCTATGACGCACAGGGAGTTGAGGGACGAAAACGAAGCCGATCACTCTACGGTGTGAAGAAACCAAAATCATAATCTATGCGCGGAAAACAAGCCCCACGTCGCCCAGTTGCGCCAGACCCAAAGTACAATTCCCAAGTGTTGGGTAAATTTATGAATTACGTCATGGAACGAGGGAAGAAGTCCACGGCGCAACGAATTGTGTATACCGCATTTGATGCTGTTGAAAAGAAAGCCGAGAAACCGGCAATGGAAGTATTTGAAAAAGCAATTGAAAACGTTTCGCCATCTATCGAGGTTCGTTCACGTCGTGTTGGTGGCGCAAACTACCAAATTCCAATGCAAGTTCGTGCGGATCGCCGTCAACAGCTCGCATTTCGTTGGATTTTAACAGCAGCCCGTTCACGAAAAGGTCGGCCAATGGCAGATAAGCTCGCTGATGAGATTTTGGCAGCAGCAGATAACCAGGGAGACGCGATCAAAAAACGTCAGGACGTTCAGCGTATGGCAGAAGCGAACCGCGCTTTTGCTCACTTTGCTCGGTAATATCTTGCTGATGGTAGAAGCTGAAATGTCGCGCGAAGGACATTTTTCTTCTAAAAAGATCCTTCTTTGACTTCGTGATTTCTTTTTTTCTCAATTCGTTATCATCCTTACATTTAGATTCATTCATTTTGAGTTTCTTTTCATTTACGTATTGATATGCCACGAGAATATCCGTTAGAAAAAGTTCGTAACTTTGGGATTATTGCCCATATTGACGCTGGAAAAACGACCGTTTCCGAGCGTGTTTTGTTTTATACCGGACGAAAGCACAAGATTGGCGAAGTGCACGAAGGTGAAGCGACAATGGACTGGATGGAACAGGAGCAGGAACGTGGTATTACCATTACGTCGGCTGCAACAACGTGTTTTTGGAAGGATCATCGATTAAACTTGATTGATACTCCGGGTCACGTGGATTTTACGATTGAAGTTGAACGATCGTTGCGTGTGCTTGATGGTGCAGTCACGGTGTTTGATGGCGTTGCTGGTGTGGAGCCACAGTCAGAAACGGTATGGCATCAGGCTGATTCGTATAAAGTTCCACGTTTGTGTTTTATTAATAAACTTGATCGAACAGGCGCTGATTTTTGGAAGGATGTGGAATCGATTCGTTCGCGATTATCAAAACGCGCATTTCCAATTCAATTACCAATAGGAAAAGAATCTGATTTTATTGGAATTATTGATTTGATAACACAGCGTGCATATTACTATCGAGATGATCTCGGACAGGAAATTGAAGAAACGGACATTCCTGAAGACAGAAAAGAAGAAGTGAAAAAGGCACGCGCAGAGCTCATGGAAAAGGTGGCAGAGAGTGACGAGACGCTCATGGAAAAATACTTGGGCGGTGAAGAATTGACGGTTGATGAATTGAAAAAGGGGATTCGTGTCGCTGTTTTGGCAAGTGAATTGTATCCTGTTCTCTGTGGCTCTGCTTTGAAGAACAAGGGAGTTCAGTTCCTTCTTGACGCTGTGAATGCGTATCTTCCATCTCCAATTGACGTTCCGCCGATCAAAGGGCATTTGCCAGATGAGGAGGAAGCGCTTGAAGAGCGTATTGCCTCAGACGCAACACCATTTGCCGCATTGGCGTTTAAGGTTATGGCAGATCCGTTTATTGGAAAATTGGTATTTTTCCGAGTGTATTCCGGTATGCTGAGCGCAGGATCCTACGTTTTAAATACCGTAACAGGAAAACGAGAGCGAATTGGTCGCATCGTACGTATGCACTCAAATTCACGTGAAGAAGTCTCTGAGGTTTTTGCTGGTGATATCGCAGCCGCTGTTGGGTTGAAGGATTCTTTTACGGGCCACACACTTTGCGATCCGGATCATCCAATCGTTCTTGAAAGTATTAAAACACCAGAGCCTGTTATTTCCGTTGCCATTGAACCAAAGACAAAGGTAGACCAAGAGAGAATGGGAATTGCACTTCAGAAGTTAGCAGAAGAAGATCCGTCTTTCCGTGTTCGATCAGACGAAGAAACGTTACAGACGATCATTTCTGGAATGGGAGAGCTTCACCTTGAAATTATTGTTGATCGTATGAAGCGGGAGTTTCAGGTTGACGCAAACGTTGGTCAGCCACAGGTGGCATATAAAGAAACGATTGCAAAAGAAGCTGAAGCGCAAGGTAAGTTTATTCGTCAGTCAGGTGGACGTGGTCAGTATGGCGATTGTTGGTTGCGCGTTACACCGCAGGAACGAGGTGGTGGATACGAGTTTGTTGATGGATTAAAGGGAGGCGTTATTCCTCGTGAGTACGTTCCGGCGATTGACAAGGGTGTGAAAGAGGCAATGACACGTGGTGTTTTAGCTGGATACCCTCTCGTAGACGTGAAAGTGACAGTGTACGACGGCTCGTTTCACGATGTAGACTCATCCGAGGCTGCGTTTAAAATCGCTGCATCTATGGCATTTCAGGACGCATGTCGAATTGGTGGATTGCAACTTCTTGAACCGCTTATGAAAGTTGAGGTTGTGACACCGGAGGAAAACATGGGTGACGTTATTGGTGATTTAAATTCAAAGCGTGGTCAGATTCAGGAAATGAGTGATCGTGGTGAGATGAAAATCGTTCGTGCACTTGTGCCACTTGCCGAAATGTTTGGGTATTCCACATCACTTCGTTCGATGACGCAGGGTCGTGCATCATACTCCATGGAATTTGAGCACTACGCACCAGCGCCTCATAATGTGACGGAAAAAATTGTTGCTGGAAAAACAAAGACTCGATAAAAAAGGAAATAGTGAAAAAATACGCTCGAGAAGAGCGTATTTTTTTATGTAAAGTACAAAGAATAACGAGGTTCTCATCTAGATAATTTTCACAAGAGAGAAGAAAAGAGGTTTTCGCAAGCTTGCATATCTTTCTATTATTCATATCCAAAGTATGAAGGATCTTGCCATGACCATTCCCGCAGTGTTAACTAGGGTGACTATGTCATGGACACGTATATTAAACACAGCACGACGGAACGGAATTCCGTTGATTGTTACAGATTCAAATGGTGACGAGCCGATGGTTGTTTTGCCTCTTGAACAGTTTGAGGCAATGTCATCAATGGGGAGCGAAATGAATCAGCAGGAAAAGAAGGTTCAACCAGCAAAGAGTGGACTCCATCGTGTGGATTTACCGATTCAAAATGATCGAAATTTGGATGAGCAGAGCGCTGTAACATCTGAGCGTATTCTTGAATCAAATTCTTCTCATCTCGATGGCGGACACGTTGCGTTTGAAGAGATTCCTTTCGGTAAAATTGATAATTCTTTCGGAGATCAAGATCAGATCCGTTCTGTTGATTTCTCGATAAATACTCAAGAAAATGCTGATTTAGATGCACCTTTGGAAGAACAGTTTTTTTTAGAACCGCTCGAAGATGAAGAAAATGGCTAAACAAAGCCAAAAGGGTGCACGGTTTGTGCCCCTTGCGCTGAATAAAGGCCTCTGCTATACTCCTACCACTTTTTAGAGTTAACTCACGTTACCATTCAATATGGCGGAAATGTTTGATCGTTCGAAGCCGCATGTAAATGTGGGAACCATTGGTCACGTCGACCACGGGAAGACCACACTCACCGCGGCAATCCTCGCAGTGCTCAGCGCACACGGGATGACAGCCCAGGCAAAAGGAATTGACGCGCTCGATAAGGCTCCAGAGTCTCGATCGCGCGGTATTACTATTGCAACGGCTCACACTGAGTATGAGTCTGAAAAGCGCCACTACGCGCACGTCGACTGCCCAGGTCACGCAGACTACATTAAGAACATGATTACGGGTGCCGCTCAGATGGACGGCGCAATTTTGGTTGTTTCTGCGACAGATGGCCCGATGCCACAGACGCGTGAGCACATTCTTCTTGCAGGACAGGTCGGTGTTCCAAACATCGTTGTATTCATCAACAAGGTGGATATGGTCGATGACCCGGAATTGATCGATTTGGTTGAGCAGGAAATTCGTGATCTTTTGAATAAGTATGAATTCGATGGCGACAATGTCCCTGTTATTCGAGGTTCAGCGCTTAAAGCACTCGAAAATCCAGGTGATGAAGCAGCGTCGAAGCCAGTTTTGGATCTCGTAAAGGCATTGGATGACTATATTCCACAGCCTGTTCGTGAAGTTGATAAGCCATTACTCATGCCTATTGAGGATGTCTTTTCCATTGAAGGTCGCGGAACAGTTGTGACAGGTCGTATTGAACGAGGTAAGGTAAAAATTAACGATGAAGTTGAAATTGTCGGTATTCGAGAAACACGTAAAGTTGTTATCACGGGTATTGAAATGTTTAACAAACAGCTTCAGGAAGGTCTTGCTGGAGATAACGCGGGTTTGCTTCTTCGTGGTTTGAAAAAGGAAGATGTTGAGCGCGGAATGGTGCTCGCAGCCCCTGGTTCAATCACACCTCATACGGAGGTTGAGGCTGAAATTTACGTGTTAACAAAGGAGGAAGGTGGACGCCACAAGCCGTTTGTGACAGGGTATAAACCACAGTTTTACATTCGTACAACAGATGTAACAGGAGAAGTAATACTTCCTGCAGATGTCGCACTTGTAAATCCGGGTGATACGATAACAGCAACCATCAAACTCATAACACCAGTAGGTATCGAAGATAAGATGCGCTTTGCTATCCGTGAGGGTGGCCGAACGGTCGGGGCAGGTGTTGTGACGAAGATTGTCAAATAATTGAAGGAAGGAATCACATGACCGACGACATAAAAAAAGCAGGAAACACGGATGGAACAAGTGATGTTGAATCATCGCGAGTTCGCATTAAAATCCGAGCGTACGATCATAAGATTATCGATCAATCAACTCGAACGATCATCGATACGGCTGAACGTACGGGTGTCAAAGTCGTTGGTCCGGTTCCACTCCCAACGGAGAAGAGGAAGTGGACTGTGAATCGCTCAACATTCGTTCATAAGGACGCACGCGAGCAATTCGAGATGCGGATCCACAAGCGACTGGTTGATATCTTGGATCCGAACGCAAAGACGATTGATGCGCTTACGTCGCTCAATCTCCCAGCTGGAGTGGATGTGGAAATAAAAATGTAATTTGTACCTCGAACGAACCGATTTATAAGGAGTAAGTTGCCGCCCCGATGTGGAAACATCGAACATGATGTCGGGGCACATGAAGAACGCGATTCTTCACCATGGCATAACCTCCCTCTAAACGCGGACGCTCGTTGTGAAGACAAGATCGCCTTTGATCGCGCAGAGGCCAGGCATCGTTTGATGATTTTAGAATCGTCCTTCTATGCCTGGCCTTTCGTGATTTCGGGGGTCAGATGAATCCAAGCTATGAAATTTATTCTTGCCAAAAAGATTGAAATGTCACAAATATTCCGTCCCGATGGGACGGTTGTTCCTGTGACGCTTCTTCAGGCGGGGCCATGTATTGTTACGCAAGTCAAGGATGATGAGCGCGATGGTTATACGGCAGTTCAGCTTGGCTTTACAGAGACAAAGAAACTTGCAAAACCACAGGAAAATCACCTGAAAGGTTTACCGAAGCTTCAGATTCTACGTGAATTTCGCATGACTGAAGTGAATGATATGAAGCGTGGTGATACGATCGATGCAACGAAATTCGTTGCAGGTGATCGCGTTCATGTTACGGGAACGTCAAAGGGAAAAGGTTTTCAGGGTACTGTAAAACGGCATGGTTTTCACGGGTCTCCAGCATCACACGGTCATAAGGACCAGTTGCGTATGCCTGGATCAATCGGTGCTGGTGGAGTTCAGCGCGTCTTCAAAGGAAAGAAGATGGCAGGACAAACCGGAAATGCTCGAGTTACAGTCAAGAATCTTGAAATTGTTGATGTAAAAGATGGTGTGATCGCCTTGAAGGGAGCCGTTCCAGGGGCACGGAATACAATTCTAGAAATTCGATCCGCGTAATTATCCAGATATGCCAAAGGTAAGCGTCTATAATCAAGAAGGAAAAGAAACAGGAACTCTTGAGTTGAGCTCACGTTGCTTTGGAGTGGAAGTGAAATCAGAACTTGTTCATGAGGTTATTGTTGCTCATCAGGCAAATGCGAGAACGGCGCACGCAAACACGAAGACAAAAGGTGAAGTGCGCGGTGGTGGTAAAAAACCTTGGAAGCAAAAGGGAACAGGTCGTGCTCGTCACGGATCTTCTCGATCACCTTTGTGGATTGGTGGAGGTATCACACATGGACCACGCGCTGAAAAGAATTTTTCGTTAAAAGTAAACCGTAAGGTGAAGCGAAAAGCTTTGTGTATGATCCTTTCTGATAAGGTTGTGAATCGTCGTATGATTGTTCTTGAAAAACCGAATTTTAAGGATACAAAGACAAAGGAAGCTGCGACATTGTTTGCAAATCTTCCATTGTATCGCGAAACTCTCTTCGTGATTCCAGAGTCGAATCCAATGCTTCTTCGAATGGTGAAGAATATTCCGACTGTAAAGCTCGTAACTGTAAACACGTTGAATGTGTTTGACGCAATGCGTTATCCGACAATCCTTTTTGAAAAGGATGCTGTCGCTCGATTTGAAAAGACATATGGGACTGTTTGACCGACTATTAAAGACTCGAGAGCAAAAAGCGCTGGATAAAGTAGCGATAGCTCAAGAGGAAAAAAAGGAACTTGAGAAAGGCGAGAAAAAGCCGGAGTCTTCAGTATCAAAAGCAAAGCCTGCGAAAAAGGAGAAAGCGGTTGGTACTGCAAAAAAGAAGTCAGACGTCGTGCGAACAGGTGGAGGTGATTCATCTCGAATACTTGTTACCCCATGGGTAAGCGAAAAAGCAGCGCAACAGGCAGACGCAGGAACATATGTTTTTAAAGTTGCGATGTCAGCAAATAAGATTGAAATCCAAAAGGCTGTCGAATCACTTTGGGATGTAAAGGTTGATTCAGTTCGAACGATTCGTGGAAAAGGAAAGGTTTTTGGAGCACGAACACGTCATGGGAAGCGTGCAGATTGGAAGAAAGCACTTGTCACATTGAAAAAAGGTCAATTAATTGATCTTTACGAAGGAGTTTAACGTATGCCGATCAAAGTTTACCGTCCAGTCACAAAAGGACGCCGAAAATCTTCGGTGCAGGATTTTTCTGACATCACTCGAAAGAAACCCGAGAAAAGTCTTCGCGTGCCACGCAAACAAAATTCGGGTCGTTCAAAAGGAACGATCACGGTCCGTCACAAGGGTGGTGGAACCAAAAAATATACTCGAAAAATCGATTTTCTACGCGAGAAATATGATATTCCTGCGCGAATCGATTCAATCGAGTATGACCCGAATCGCGGCGCTCGAATATCTCTTCTTGTGTACAAAGATGGAGAGAAGCGATACATTATCGCACCAGACCATTTAAAAGTTGGTGAAGAAGTTGTTTCTTCAAAAGAAACAGCTGAAATTTCTGTGGGAAATCGTCTTCCGCTGGAAAAGATTCCTATTGGTATGACGGTCCATAGTGTTGAGCTTCAGCCTGGTAAGGGCGGACAGCTTGGACGTGGAGCCGGCACGGGGATCCAACTCATGGCGGTTGAAGGTTCGTATGCAACGTTAAAACTCCCTTCTGGAGAAACACGGCTCGTTTCCTGTCGGTGTATGGCAACAATCGGGACAGTATCAAATCCAGATTGGCGTCTTGTCCGTTGGGGAAAAGCTGGGCGCATGCGTCATCGTGGTATTCGACCAACGGTTCGCGGAAAAGCGATGAACCCGGTTGATCACCCGCACGGTGGTGGTGAAGCAAAGAATCCAATTGGATTGAAATATCCAAAAACACCTTGGGGTAAGCATGCGTTGGGTGTAAAAACTCGTCGCAAGAATATCGCCACAGACAAACTCATCATAAAACGTCGTAAGAATCGAAAGAAATAATGTATGTCACGTAGCTTAAAGAAAGGCCCATTTACTGATCCAAAACTTTTGGAGAAAGTACGAAAACTCGGAGCAGGAGACAAGACTGTCATAAAGACATGGTCTCGTTCTTCGACGATTACGCCAGAAATGGTGGGTGTTGCCTTTGGTGTTCATAACGGTCGTTTGCACACAAAGGTGCAAGTCGTTGAGAACATGGTTGGGCATAAGCTCGGTGAATTCTCCCCGACACGCACATTCCGTCGTCATGGCGGTAAGATGCAGAAGTCGATTGAGCAAGTTAAGAAATAAGTATGGAAGTTCAAGCAACCCTCCGACGCCTCCGAATAGCACCACGAAAAGTTCGTCTCGTGGTTGATTTGGTTCGAGGTCTTCCTGTTGGCGAGGCTGAGGTTCGTCTCACGTTCCTTCGGAAGGAAGCGGCACGCCCAGTCTTAAAGTTATTGCAAAGCGCAATGGCAAATGCCAAACATAATTTCAAGCTTAATCCGGAAACGCTCATTATTCAGTCGATCGCGGCAGATGATGGACCAACGTATAAACGAAGCATGCCACAAGCATTTGGTCGTGCTGGTGCAATACGAAAGCGCACATCGCACGTCACAATAACACTTGCGACAAAGGAAGTTGCAGCAGAGATTGCAAAGACGCCGAAAAAGAAATTAAAGAAAGTAGAGGCAAAGAAAAAAGCGAAAGTCAAAACAGATCCGACAAAAGAAAAGAAAGAAACAAAAAAGCAGGGAGTTCAGGACACATAACATTATATGGGACACAAAGTTCATCCAAAATCATTTCGAATCACAACAACCGCAACATGGCCGTCGCGGTGGTTTGCACGTGATGGCGAATATCGACGACTCTTGCGAGAGGATCTTGAAATCCGAGGTTTTGTAAAAGAAAAACTCCGAGGATCTCAGGTAAGTGATATTCGTTTTGAACGTTCACGTGGTTCTTTAACGATTACTGTGGTGAGCGGAAAGCCGGGGTTTGTCATTGGACGTTCTGGTTCAGGGATAGAGGAATTAAAAAAGAAGATCGTACAAAAGTTCTTTCGAGGAACAAAGGTTCAATTTCAACTCAACGTGGTTGAGCCGCCAAAGGCATCTCTTGAGTCAGCGATTATTGCGGAGCAGGTCGTATCAGATCTTGAACGTCGCATGCCATATCGCCGTGTACTCAAATCCGCCATTCAACGTGCACAGAAAGCTGGCGCGCTTGGTGTGAAGATTGCCGTTGCCGGACGACTTGGTGGGGCTGAAATTGCCCGTGCTCAGTTTTTAAGCTGGGGGAAAATTCCTCTGACAAATTTGCGAGCCGACATTGATTATTCACGGGATACGGCACGAACGCCGGCCGGTGCAATCGGTGTAAAGGTTTGGATTTATCGAGGTGATGTATTTGAGAAAGATAAACATTCTCAATACCAACCAACAACGCCTACACGACGACCGCGACATGCGGCTGTGTCTCCACGTGCCTAAAGCACGATTCCCCATATGTTGATTCCCAAAAAGGTAAAGCATCGAAAGTGGCATAAAGGCCGTGCTCGCAATATTCGCAAAGCAAGCGATAAGGTTGAGCTTGCTTTTGGTCGCTATGGATTAAAGGCAACAACAGGGTGCTGGCTCTCTTCGCGTCAGATTGAAGCAACGCGTCGTGTGTTAACTCGGTATACTCGCCGTGGTGGGAAAATTTGGATTCGAGTGTTTCCTGATAAACCAGTCACAAAAAAGGGGAGTGAAGTTCCCATGGGATCTGGAAAAGGAACAGTTGATCACTATGTTGTCGTTGTAAAGCCAGGGATGATCATGTTTGAAATGGACGGAATTCCAGCAGACAAGGCAAAAGAAGCGCTTGAATTGGGTCGCTTCAAGCTTCCATGTCGCTCCAAATATATTTCAAAAGAACAGGTATGATGAATCCAAAAGAATTAAAGCAAAAAACAGATAACGAGTTAGAAAAACTCGCTCAGGATCTTCGTGCGGAATCTCGAGATTTGCGTTTTAAGATTGCCACACGGCAGAACGCAAAAGTTCGAAATCTTCGGCGCGTAAAAAAAGATCTTGCGCGCGTTCTTACAACGCTTCAGGCGAAGCGCACGCATGAAACAAAGGTATGACACAAGACGAAACATCCAAGGAAATCGCAAAGACACGAGTCACATCCCGTCGTCAGCTTGAAGGTGTCGTCGCTTCTACGGCGATGCAAAAGACGATTACGGTACGTGTTGATCGACGTGTTGCACATGCGAAATATGGAAAATATTTCACGGTGTCAAAGAAGTTTAAAGCTCATGATGAGCACGCAAAGGCGAGCGTCGGTGATACGGTTGTGATTGAAGAAACACGTCCATTGTCGAAAGACAAACACTGGCGTTTAACTCGGATTGTTCGCTCGGCGTCATAAAAAAACGATATGGTACAACATCGATCAATGCTTCAAGTGGCGGATAACAGTGGTGCGAAAAAGCTCCAGGTTATTCGAGTTCTCGGAGGATATAAAAAGCGCACCGCGCGTTTGGGTGATGTTGTCACATGTACTGTGAAAGAAGCTGCGCCACGAGCAGGAATTAAGAAGTCGGATATTGTTCACGCTGTTCTTGTCCGTGCTCGAAAAGAAACACGACGCAATGACGGAACGTATATTCGATTTGATGAAAATGCAGCCGTGATTATTGATCGAAAGAACAAAGAGCCAAAGGGGACACGTGTCTTCGGTCCCGTGGCCCGCGAACTTCGTTCAAATGGTTTTTCTAAAATCGTTTCACTTGCACCAGAGGTACTCTAAATTCTATGACAAAGATTCGAATGAAAAGCGGCGATGTTGTAAAGGTCATTGCTGGAAAAGAGAAAGGGAAAACTGGAAAAGTAATCCAGGTGTTTCCGCGTTTGAATCGTGTTGTCGTTGAAGGTGTGAGTCTCTCTAAACGTCATCTTCGATCAAGACGGACGGGTGAAAAGGGGCAGATTGTAGAATTCTCAATGCCGATTCATGTGTCAAACGTTCTTCCTGTTACAAGCGAAGGGAAGACAGTGCGCCATCGGAAGATTGTGCGAGAAGATGAGCCAAAAGAAGCAGGAAAGGTTGCAAAGGCTACAAAGAAGTCGGAGGTAAAAACTGAAACGAAGTAAATATGAAACTGAAAGAGCGTTATCAAAAGGAAATTGCGCCAGCTCTCCAAACAGAGCTTGGTTTGGTGAACGCAATTTCGGTTCCACGACCGAAGGCTATTACGATTTCCGTTGGGTTGTCTCAGAAGCATAAAGATTCACGGATTGCAGAAATCGTTGAAAAGACGCTAACACGCATCTCTGGACAAAAGCCCGTGACAACAAAAGCCAAAAAATCAATCGCTGGATTTAAAATCCGCGAAGGTATGATTGTCGGAATGCGCGTAACGCTTCGAGGGAAGCGCATGTGGGATTTTTTGGAGAAACTTCTTGTCATCACGTTTCCGCGAATTCGCGACTTCCGTGGCATATCTCCAAAGCTTATAGATGCGGGTGGTAACATTTCGGTCGGATTTTCTGAGTTTCTTCCGTTCCCAGAGATTAGCCCGGACGAGGTCGAACGGGTTCACGGTCTTCAGGTAACGGTTACAACAACAGCGAAGGATCGAAAAGCGGGGCTTGCACTTTGTAAGGCACTCGGTTTTCCATTTCGTGATAAATAATTGATTATGGCAACGAAAGCTCAAGTTAATAAATCGCTCAGAAAGCCAAAATTCGGAACACGAATTGTTCATCGATGTTGGCGTTGCGGGCGCAGACACGGTTTTATGCGGGATTTTAATTTGTGCCGTATCTGTTTCCGTGAACTCGCAAATACAGGGGAGCTCCCAGGTATTACAAAATCAAGCTGGTAATTGTTATGCATACTGACCCCATAGCAGACTTTATAACACGAATCCGAAATGCGCAGATGGCGCAGAAAGCGATTGTGAAATCTCCGTCCTCACGGATGAAATTTACGATTGCCAAAATTTTGGAGCGTGAAGGATTTGTCGGAGCCGTTTCCGAGGAATCAGATGGACCAAAGAAGACAATAACCGTGCATTTAAAATATGAGGATAAAAAGCCGGTAATTTCTTCAGTAAAACGTATCTCGAAACCCGGACGACGTGTGTATCGCGGAGCAGGGTATCTTCCTCGTGTCCTTTCGGGCATGGGAATTGCCATTGTTTCGACATCACAGGGTGTGATGACAAATAAGGACGCACGAAGACGGAAGCTCGGAGGAGAGATTCTCTGTGAAATATACTAAACTCTATTATGTCACGTATTGGAAAACAGCCTATCCCGATCTTAGACACCGTAACCGTTACGGTGGAAAATTCGGATGTCCACGTTAAGGGTCCCAAGGGGGAGCTTACGGTTTCGATTCATCCAAAAATTTCCGTACGTATGGAGAACGATCCAAAACAAATTTTTGTTGAAGTCGGTAATCCGGACGATCGGAAAGAACGTGCATTATGGGGTTTGATGCGCCAACTTATTGCAAACGCAGTACTTGGAGTTACAACTTTTTTTGAACGATCACTAGAATTTGTAGGCGTTGGATACAAAGTTTCAACCACTGGGAGTGAAGTGCATATGGAGGTTGGTTTTTCACATCCAGTCGATTTTGTTCTCCCAAAGGGTGTTGAAGCAAAGGTTGAGAAAAATATTTTGACGTTGTTTGGTGCTGATAAGCAGGCTGTTGGTGAAGCAGCTGCGCAAATTCGACGAATACGTCCACCAGAGCCATATAAGGGGAAAGGCATTAAATATACGGATGAAGTTATCCGTCGAAAGGCCGGTAAAGCGGCAACAAAGTCTTGATAACGCAACGATATGAAAACGAACGCTAAAGAAATGAAACGCCAGATGCGCATTCGAAGAACACGCGCAAAAATAACGGGTACAGCAGAGCGCCCTCGGCTTACGGTACGCCGTTCTTTGAAGCATATTTATGCTCAGATTATCGATGACACAAAGGGTGCCACGATCGTAGCCGTATCAGACGCAAATCTTTCTGAAGCAGAGATGAAAGAAAAAACAAGAACAGAAGTTGCATTTATTGTTGGAAAAAAGATTGCGGAAGTTGGAAAGGAAAAAGGAGTGGAATCTGTGGTATTTGATCGTCGCGATCGACGATATCACGGTCGTATTAAAGCATTGGCCGACGGAGCACGCGAAGGCGGGTTAACATTTTAATTTTGTATGGAAGAGAATAAAGACACGAAGGTTGAAGAGATCGCGGGCGTAGGAGCCGAGGTCGCAAAAACAGCGGATGCTCCAGCATCGACTGCATCTTCTTCAGATACTTCCAAAAAACCTGCATCTGTACCAGCATCAAGCCATCGTGGTCCTGCGCGTGGCGGTCGTGGTCCGGGTGGCCCAGGAGGTCGAGGCCCAGGAGGTTCCGGCGGTCGTGGTGGTTCCGGAGGAGGCCGTGGTCCCGGTGGCGGTCGTGGCGGTGGACCTCGCCCACGTCGTGACGAATTTGAAGTAAAATCAGAATACGACGAAAAGAACCTCGAAGTTGCTCGTGTTACACGTGTGACAAAGGGTGGAAAACGAATGCGTTTCCGTGCTTTGACTGTTATCGGAAATCGAAAGGGCCGAGTTGGCTTTGGTACGGGAAAAGGCGTTGACTTTCCGGGTTCAACCTCAAAAGCAGCGGCACAGGCTCGAAAGTCTCTTATTACTGTACCGATGCGAAATGGAACGATTCCTCACTCGATTCGTGCAAAATATGCAGCAGCAGAGATTCTTTTGAATCCAGCTCCTCGTGGGACAGGAATTAAGGCCGGTGGCCCAGTTCGAGTCGTTTTGGAACTTGCTGGCGTCGGAAACGTTACGGCAAAGATTTTAGGTTCGAAAAATAAGATTAATAACGTGAGAGCTGTCTTTAAGGCGCTTTCCTTATTGAAATTACCTTTAGAAGAACGAAACGTAAATACGGAAGACAAGGCACCAAAGATAGAGAAAGAAAGCTAGGACGTTTGAACGTACCCGAAATATATGACACTCTCACTTCACACAATCGCGCCATCGAAAGGTGCAAAAAAGACAAAAAAACGCATTGGTCGTGGCTATGGTTCCGGTAAGGGAACAACAGCAGGACGCGGAACCAAGGGACAGCGCGCACGAACCGGTGGACGCAATGGTTTGAAATTAAAGGGTTTGAAACAGATGATCCTTGGTTTCCCAAAGTCTCGCGGTTTTGCAAGTACAAAGGCGCAGGTCTTTGATATTCGAGCTGAGCGTGTCATGAAAGTGTTTAATGACAATGCGACTGTAACGGTTGCCGAGTTGAAGAAAAAGGGTCTTTTGCCTAAACAGGCCGTTTACGTCAAACTGATCGGTGGAGGTGAAGAGGCAGTAAAGCCATTGAAAATTGTTGGTATTCGTGCAACACAGTCAGTGAAGACTGCGATTGAAAAGGCGGGGGGTACATTCATCGAAGCTCAGGAGGTTGTTGTAACTAAAAAGTCGAAAAAGGAATAGGGATCGTGTCCTTACCTCGTCTTTAATCATGTTGGTTTTTGACATTTGAACCGAAAATTATGTTAGAAAAATTTCTAAATATTTGGAAGATTAAAGATCTGCGACACGCGTTCCTCTTTGTGTTTGGTGTGATGGTTTTATTCCGAGTCGCAGCGCATATCCCGCTTCCGGGAATTGATCTTGTGGCTCTTCGAAGTTTTTTTGAAGCAAATCAAGTATTAGGACTTTTGAATATTTTTTCAGGTGGAACGATTAATCGTTTCTCTGTTGTCGCACTTGGTGTTGCTCCGTTTATTACATCATCAATTATTTTTCAGCTCCTTGGCATGATTGTGCCAAGCATTGAAGCAATCCAAAAGGATGGAGAAGCTGGCCAAAAAAAGATAAACCAATGGACGCGTCTTGCAACGGTTCCTCTCGCAATGTTGCAATCATTCGCACTTTTGTCGTTGTTACGTCAGTCACAATTTCAAATTATTTCAAGGAACGATGCTTTCTTTGTCATTACATTAATCATGACTGTTACAGCAGGGACAGTATTCCTGATGTGGCTTGGAGAACTTATCTCTGAAAAGAAAATTGGAAATGGTATTTCACTCATGATTTTTGCCGGAATTTTAGCTGGCTTACCGCAACAGGTCTCACAGCTCATTGTTTCATTTGATTCATCGCAAATATTTACGTGGGTGATCTATGCTTTGATCGCTCTTATTACGATTGTTGGTGTTGTGTATGTCACAGAAGCACAGCGTAATATTCCCGTGCAATACGCGCGTCAAACACGTGGAACAGGAGTATTGTCCGGTGGCGTTGCTTCGCATTTGCCACTTCGTGTAAACATGGCTGGCGTGATCCCAATCATTTTCGCAATTTCAATTCTTATTTTCCCATCGGTAATCGCACAGTTTTTCTTGACGGCGCGGACACAGTGGGTTGCTGACGCGGCGCGATGGGTCATTGCTATTCTTCAGAATCAGGCTGTATACGGTATTTCGTATTTTCTTCTTGTTTTTGCATTTACTTTCTTCTACACCGCAATTATTTTTCAGCCAGATCAAATTGCAGAGAATTTACAGAAGCAAGGAGGTTTTATCCCAGGTATTCGTCCGGGAAAACCAACATCTGAGTATCTTCAAGCTGTAATCTCGCGAATCAATCTTTTTGGGGCATCATTCCTTGGTCTTATTGCTGTCCTCCCAATTTTAGCGCAAGGATCTGGTGGAAATCAGCTTCTCGCTGTTGGCGGAACATCGTTACTTATCGTTGTCTCCGTTGTTATTGAATCGGTAAAACAGGTCGAATCGCAAATCACAATGCGACAGTACGACGCGTATTAGAACGGCTGTTCGATTCAAGGATTCAATTGCTCATTGCTATAAACTCGGTTAAATACCGAGAAAGGGGGTCTTATGGGTTGCTCATTAAACAAAGAAAGGTGGTTTAGATGAATCTTCCGAGTTTTGAAGATGTTGAACGTGAGGTTCGAAAAACCTTTCCGCTGTCTGCCTTAGGCAGATTGAAAGAAGAGATTACGATCCAAAAGATGCGATTCGTATCTCGCGTTTTCATCTCGTTGGTGATCGTAAATCTTCTTTGCGCATTTCTTGTGTCGGCCCTAGGTTTGGTTCGTCTTTGCTCAGGTCGGCTCGTCGCAGTTGCGTGTGTTTGGTTTGCTCTTAGCTTCTTCATGTGGGTATATAGCCGTTCTGTTATACGACGAGAATACGAACGGCATGTTCTCGAAAAGATTGGAATCTATTTGGTGAATGAGCTTGACGCATATCTTCGTCACTCGGATTCAGTCCTGTTGGCGGATCAGATGTATCGTGAGCGTCTTCAGTCCTATTACGGAAGAACGTTGGGACGGGTTGAGAACATGATTCGCTTTATCCTCGAGGTCAAGATATCGGCACGTTCAAATGCTGAGGCTCGTAAATATCTCAATCGGGCCTATGATGACGCTGTCGGTTTTGCTCAGGAGTTTGAATGGAGAAGGCGGGGTGATCAAAGGCGCTTTCTTCTCGAGAAGATGGCTCGAGTCGTCGAACAGCGTCGCTTCGAATCGACTTCACTTGAAACGGGATCTGTGGCTGATGTAGAAGACGGCCTTGATACAGATGAACGCGTTGAAAGTCTTAATGATCTATCACAAGGTCGTACCTTGCATTGAATCCGCTCACAGCTCATGAGCGGGTTTTTTTATATTGATACGATCGTTTATAAGAACTACACGACCGAGGACGCATGCGATATACTGGCTCTATGAAAAATCATAATCATAATTTGGTTCAGCAATTGTCTGAGCTGTTGGATAGTGAATGGCGTTTTAAGCAATACAAAAAAGATGCAAAAGTATGCAAGGGGTGTACAACGCTATGGGCAAAGTTTGAAAAGTCAGTGAAACCGATGATTGAAGACGTTCGTAAAGAGATTGAATCTCATTCGAAAGGTGGAACGTTTAAGTAGTGTTTATGAGAGATCCAAAACATCTTCACGCGGCACGCTGGCTCGTACCAACACTTTTTGTTGTGGCGGGATTTTTTACGATTCTTTTGGTTCGAAACTCAGCCTCGTCGCTCGTTGAATATGCCGTTCCAATTCCTGCGTGGGCGTATCTCCTTTTCTTCCTTATCGCAGTTATTGTTTTAACTTTTTTAAGAAAACGAACAAGAACTCGAGTTCTTTGGGAGGCTCTTTTTACAACCGCGATTTTTTTGGGGATATGGTATGTTTTTCTTCTTTTACGGCTTCCATTCGGTGTATCTCTTCTCATTGCGTCGTTTATTACTGTCCTTCATATTTTTATTCACGTTGCTCTTTTTCATGATGTGTTCTTTTTACTCGGGAGTATTGGAGCGGCTGTTATCTTCGCGGGCTGGCTTCCGGCGGAAGTTTTACTTGTCATCTTGGTCGGCTTTACCGTCTATGATATGGTGGCTGGGCCACCGGGTGGACCGGTTCAGCACCTTGCATCTCTTCTTGCGTCACTCGGTTTTATTCCTGGGTTTGCCTTTCCTGAAAAGGGAAGTGATATTTTTCAGGATTTGGATGCCATTGGTTCCGGGAATTGGGTCTTGCTGGGTACGGGTGATGTTGTTCTTCCTCTTGCGTTGGTCGCCAGTGCATCGGGATGGAACATTGCTTCCGGGGTGGTTGTTACGCTGGGTATGTTGCTCGGCGCTCTCTTTTTGATTGCCAGACGAGATCTTCATCCGCGTGCAGCTTTACCTGGTTTGTCTGCTGGAGCTGCGGTTCCATTTCTAATTCTGTTGTTTGTTCATGCCTTTTTGGGTGTTGTGTAGGCATGAAAAAAGAATGACTCGTGTGTCGAAACGATTACGCATCACACTCTTCGGTCCTCAAGGATCAGGAAAAGGAACGCAAGGAGAACTCCTTGCGGATCGTTTTGATATTCCCATTATCGGAGTTGGTGAACTTTTGAAAGCGGAAATTACAGCACGAACTTCGTTGGGGAAAGTTGTTCGAACATATGTTGATTCTGGCACACTTGTTCCTGATGACTTAGCAAATGCAATCCTGCAAAAACGATTAAAAAAACTTGAAGGGGAGCGTGGATTTGTTATGGATGGGTATCCTAGAAATGTTGATCAAGCTGTATGGCTCGATAAGACGGCGCGAATCAATTTGGCAATTCATATTAAAATTTCGGATAATGAATCGGTAGACCGGCTTTCAGGTCGACTTCAATGTACAGAGTGTAAACAAACGTATCATGTAAAGCATTCACCACCGATTCGTAAAGGATTATGCGCGATCTGTGGAGGAAAACTTGTGAAACGTTCAGATGATACGAGTCTCGTTATCCGCAAACGTCTTGAAACATACCATTTCATGACAGAACCGCTTGTAAGCTATTATCGACAACGCGGAGTCCTTTTGAATATAAATGGAGAACAACCTATTCCGTACGTGTTTGAGGAGATTATCAAAAAGATTGCAAAACTTGGGTTTAAGTAGTTGTATGTGGAGGAATGGATCAAATATATGTCTAGAATTAAAACATCAGATGAAATTGAATCGTTGAAACGTGGGGGCGTCATTCTTTCGCGTGCACTCCGAAAAGCGCGTGAGGCTTGTGTTGTAGGTGCGACAACCGAAGAGCTTGATCGAATCGCACGTGAGGAGATTGAAACGTCTGGTGGGAGGCCTTCATTTTTGGGATATCGGATTTCAAAACATGATCCGGCTTTTTCTTCAACACTTTGCATCTCAATAAACGATGAGGTTGTTCATGGCCCGGCGCTTCCATCGCGTGTGATCCAGAGCGGAGATGTTGTTGGGTTGGATATTGGCATGTGGTATGAAGATTTAGCAACAGATATGGCAACGACGGTAATTGTAGGCTCTGTCTCTCCTGAGATTCAGAAACTCGTCGATGTAACACGCACGTCATTGGAAAATGCCCTTCATGTTGTGAGGGCGGGAGTGCCGGTTGGAGAAATCGGTGTTGCGGTTGAAGATACGGTAAAGCCACACGGCTTCGGGATTATTCGAGAGCTCGTTGGTCATGGTGTTGGTCACGCTGTTCATGAAGATCCACAAGTTCCGAATTATCGAAATGCAAAAGCAATGAAAGTGATGTTAGAGAAAGATATGGTCATTGCCATTGAACCGATGATTACATTGCGTGGAGCTGAAATTGAAACAAAAGATGATCATTGGACGATCGTAACGCGTGATGGTTCGTGTTCGGCTCATTTTGAGGTCACGATTGCGATTACTGAGGACGGATATGACTTGATTACTCCTTGGCCTGATGTATGAGATTACTTGGCTTAGACTACGGAGATAGACGGATTGGTATTGCTCTTGGCGATACGGATTCCAAGATCGCGACTCCTTGGCAAATTGTTGAGGGCGTTGATTTTGATGTGCAAGTAAAAGAGATCCAAGAGATCATGATCCGCGAAAAAGCGGATGCTGTTGTAGTAGGTATTCCTTATTCAATGAGTGGTGAAGAAGGGGCGCAAGCTGAAAAAACACGACAATTTATAGATGTGCTTCGCTCGAAAGGAATTGTGATCCATGAGGCGGATGAAAGACTTTCTTCGAAATTGGCAGATACGTTGGTTCGAGACGTAAAGAGGCCTGGACCACGGGATGATCTTGCGGCGGCTTCGATTTTGCAAATGTGGCTTGAACGATATGGCGTATCGTCGTGATCGAGCGATCGTTCTCCGAAAGGAGACGGTTCGTGATTATGATCGCCGATATACACTGTATGGGCGCGATCATGGACTTTGTGTCGCACTTGCGCGCGGGTCGGCGCGCCCAAAATCTCGGCAAGCGGGTCATCTTGAACCGTTTTCAGAAGTAGACGTCATGATCGCAAGCGGAAAGTATACGGATCATCTCGCGGTGGCAAAGCAGACATCTATTTTTCGTTTACAGGGGTTTCAGCCATCTTTGTTCATCGGTCGATTCTGTGATCTTGTGTGTCGTTTGGTGCGTCCCGGTGTCGTGGATGAGCGCCTTTTTGATCTCTTAATGGAGGTTCGGTCTGTTTCGCAGTCTTTTCCTCAAGAATGTACATCTGCTCGTCTGCGTTTTTTATTCGCCGGCGCCTCATTTAAACTGTTGGATATTTTGGGTTATGCTCCTTTATTGAGAGGGTCTGAGTCAGAGATGCGCGTTCTACATCTCTTGCGCAACGCGCCTCTTCATGATGCACTTCGTTTAACAACAGAGCGAGATCTTCTTGATCGGGTTGCTGAATATATCGAGTACGAATTGTATTCAACATATTTGGATCAGGACTTTCAAGGCGCAGCTCTCTTTGCTTCCTATCTTACATAACATATGACTGTACGAATTTCAGAATTTCAAAATCATGTTGGCGAATCTGTGACAATACGCGGATGGGTGTATAACCTCCGCTCTTCCGGGAGTATCGCGTTTTTTCAACTTCGTGATGGATTTGGTTTTACGCAAGCCGTCTTTTCAAAGAATGATGTTTCCGAAGACATGTGGAATCAGATCCAATCGGTGACAATTGAATCGTCTGTTTCTGTGACCGGAGTTGTAACGCCACATCCAAAAAAAGAAAACGTTTTTGAGTTGCAGGCAACCGCGGTTGAGATTTTTCAAATCGCGCAAGAATTCCCAATCGGAAAAAAAGAACATGGCCCGGATTTTTTGCTCGATAATCGTCACGTGTGGATACGCTCACAAACGCAGTGGGCTGTGTTGCGCGTTCGCTCGGAAATCATGACAGCCATTTTTGATTGGATGCGAGAGAATGGATACACCCGGCTGGACACGCCGATCCTCACAGCAAATGCGTGTGAGGGAACGACGGATCTTTTTGAACTTCCGTATTTTGAAGAAAAAAAGGCGTATTTAGCCCAAACAGGTCAACTTTATCTTGAAGCTGCAATTGCATCACTTGGTCGATGTTATGATTTTGGACCTGTGTTCCGTGCAGAGAAATCAAAGACGCGTCGTCATCTTACCGAGTTTTGGATGATGGACGCTGAGGCCGCATTTATGACGCATTCGGAGAATATGGACGCGCAAGAAGATATGGTTTGTTTTATCGTTCGTCGAGTGTTGGAGCGATGTCGACAGGAGTTTGAGATAGTAGAACGAGATGTTTCGAAATTAGAAGCCATTCAAAAACCGTTTCCGCGGTTGACGCATGCGGACGCGGTTTCACGTCTTCAGAAAATGGGAAGCGACATTCAAGAACGTGATGATCTTGGCGCAGACGATGAAACAAAATTGACCAATGAATTTGAGAGGCCGATTTTTATTGAAAAATATCCGGCAGAAGTCAAAGCCTTTTATATGAAGCGAGATCCGAATGACGAAACACGATGCTTGAATGCAGATCTTCTTGCGCCTGAAGGGTATGGTGAGATTATCGGCGGATCGGAACGCGAGTCTGATCTTGATATGATTACGAAGCGAATCATTGAACACCATTTGTCTCCAGATGTGTTTTCTTGGTATCTCGATCTTCGTCGATACGGTTCTGTACCGCATTCCGGATTTGGACTAGGACTTGAGCGCATTGTAACGTGGATCTGTGGAAGACATCATGTTCGCGAGTCCATTCCGTTCCCACGACTTTTGAATAGACTTGAGCCGTAAGATATTGTCATTTTATGCAATCAAATCGAATCGCATTTTCATTCATTCTCATTGCTATCGCGTGTATTGTCGGTGGATTTTTTCTCGTAAGTCGACCGAACTCAAAACAGAATGAGAGCTTGGTTGTGCAAATGGAAAATCCAGGACGGCACGGAGATGTTCTTGTTATGGTGAATGATGAGCATTCCGTATCTGTCTGGAAGGAGGATGGAACAGAGATTGATGCGCCTGAAGGATTCGTTCGTCTTGAAGCGATCGATACAATCGTTCCCGGTGTTCATTTCTTTTCCGGAGTTCCCGTGGGTGTTCATTCGAACAAGCGAATCGATAATCTGTATCGAGTTTTGTCTCCAGATCAAAAGCGAGAATTGCGCCCAGGTTCTGCGCGCGAGGATGGGGCGATGGTTGTAGAAATTGGAATGGGAGATGCGACGGAGGAACATGTTATCCGTTTTCAGGATGGGAAAACCGTGCAGGACGGGGAGCCTGTTGGATGGTGGGATTCACAAACGTTTGGTGTTGTTGGCCGTTTGAACGGTGAGCGACATATTCTCGCGGTTGCTCTTTCCGGAAGCGTACACGATGTCGCTGTTCTTCCAGACATCGCTGAACAGATCGTGATTCAAAATGGTGCGTTATGGTACGTTACGTTGACTCCGGGGCCTGGGTTAGAGTCGCCACCAGAACCACCCTCAACGCTTCATTCTGTTGCTCTCGGCGGTGAAGACACCGTTGTATATACGTTTAAAAATGACGCGATACGCCGTTTTATCATTGGCTCGACCGGTGATATCGCAATTCAAGGAGAGTCTGGAACAACGGAATATTTAAAGGGAATCGATGTGCCAGCTTCTTCGATTGAAAAGGGGATGCCTTTGTTGTTTGTCCGAGAAGGGGAACTGCTCCTTCGACGTGATAATTCTCTTTTCTTGCGAGATGTGGAAAGTAAGAAAGAGATCTCGCTTGGGACGTATACGGGGTTTGATCCCATTGTATCTGTGCTTCCTGCAGAGGATATCGACGAAAATCAATAAAACGCGTAGCATATAGTTCTATGGATCTACCAACAAGAGGGCTCAAAATGTGGGCGACATGGGGTGCTGTCGTTCTTCTTTTATTATTGATTTTACCGATTGTCGCAACGTATTATTTTGTAAAAGAGGTTGATCGGTATCAGCTGTGTCAAAGCGACGTCGCGCAAAATGAAGATTGTGAGCCTGGTCCGCTGTGGTCATTTATTCGTGAATTGGAAGATAGTTCGAGTGGCGATGTATCAGGAGCAATCGATCCGACGGGGTCTGATGCAGAGATGGCGAATCAAGCGTTGAATTTATTTGCAAAAGATGAAGGAAAGCCATGTGGATCTGATTTTGGATACTGCGGTTCAGGCTTGATCTGTGTAACGGATACCGAGGAGGTGGAGATTGGTATTTGTCGCAAAACAACCGAATCGTCACCGTTGATTCTTTCTTTGAAATTGGAAGGGATGGCTCTTGATCAAGGTGTTTATGTTGGTACAGCAGGGGAGGATGTTCGTATTGCGGTTCAGGCGGTGAACGGTGATCGTGCTGAGATGATCATCGGTGGTCAAACACTTTCCTTAAGCCGAGGGGATGGCGGGCAATTTACAGGCGTATATACATTGCCAAAAAATCTTCAGGGTCATGCTCTTCTTTTTGTGGAAAAGGGTCTTGAAACAGCGTCTGTCTCTGTGCCGGTTGTTAGCGTGGAATAGATACGTAGATATAAAATACTGATTGTTGTCGGTTGCGTTTTAAAAGTGCTGGCAGATACACAGATAATGAACAAAGAAGAAAAAATATGAAACGAATCATGCATACGGAAAGTGTCGATAAGGTCGGCGAAGAGGTTTTGATCCAAGGTTGGGTTCATCGTCGGCGAAATATGGGAAAGATCGCTTTTTTGGATATGCGTGATCGTACGGGATTGGTACAGGTCGTTCTTGTCCCAAGCGAATTATCACCACGCGCGCAAAATATTTTTGATGCAATCCGACCGGAGTGGTGTCTTTCGATTACTGGAATTGTTCAGAAGCGAGGTGAAAAGCAGGTGAATTCAGAAATGCGTACAGGAACGATAGAAATTCTTGCAAAGGATATAGAAGTTTTAAATGCATCAAAAACAGTGCCGTTTGAATTGGACGATACGTCTGGGATCAGCGAAGAGATTCGAATGCAATATCGATATCTTGATCTTCGTTCACCGCGCATGCAAAAAAATATTCGCTTGCGTGATGATGTCGTTACATTTATGCGGGACTTCCTTCATAAGGAACATTTTGTAGAAATTGAAACGCCATTTCTTGTGAAAGGAACACCCGAAGGTGCGCGTGAATATATCGTGCCTTCCCGTCTTCAGCCCGGTGAGTTTTATGTGTTACCGCAATCGCCACAACAGTTTAAGCAGTTATTGATGGTTGCCGGATTTGAGCGATATTTTCAAATTGCGCGATGTTTTCGTGATGAGGATGCGCGTGGAGATCGACAGCCTGAATTTACACAGCTTGATCTTGAGATGTCATTTGTGACACAGGAAGATGTGCTAAATATCAACGAGCGTTTGATGATTGAAATGGTACACGCCGTTGTTCCGGAAAAGCGGATTTCATCAATACCTTTTCCACGGGTAACGTATGCGGAAGCAATGGCGAAATATGGAACAGATAAACCTGATCTTCGCGAAAATCCGGATGACCCAAATGAATTGGCATTTGTGTGGGTTGTCGACTTTCCATTGTTTGAAGATGATGGGAACGGAGGACTTGCACCGGCACACCATCCTTTCTGCATGCCTCATCCAGACGATATCTCGTTATTGGATTCAGACCCAAAGAAGGTTCGTGGCCAAACATACGACCTTGTTCTCAACGGATATGAACTTTCATCCGGATCAATTCGAATTCATAAACGTGATTTGCAAAATAAAATTTTTACTCTCCTTGGTTTGGATGCAGAGCATATTCAGAAAAAGTTTGGGCATCTTTTGAGAGCGTTCGAATTTGGGGCACCTCCGCATGGAGGCATGGCGCCGGGAATTGATCGATTGGTGATGATCCTTGCAGATGAGCCAACGATACGAGAAGTTATCGCATTTCCAAAAACCGGTGACGCACGTGATCTTATGATGGGCGCTCCATCTCCGCTTGATCCACAGCGCTTAGATGACGTGCATATCCAAATAAAAAAACCCCTCGGAAAATCCGAAGGGCGCTAGAGGAGTGGGAGACTTTCGTATTGACCGTAAAGACGGTCAAGGAAATCGATTGTTTGTTTGTCAGTGATAAGACCTCCTAGAATGAGTCGGATGCTATCAATTTCGTGCAGTTCAGCATGTTGTATTTTGAACCATGCGAGACGAGGGTTTGTGATTGATGGTTCTTGTTGTTCCGGAAAAAGGCCGAAGATCAGGTATTTCTCTCCATTTTCTTTAAAAATTGTGTAGAGGATAACACCACCTCTGTCGAGACCCGATAGAAGTATTGTACGGACGAAACACGGAGCATACTTTACGAGCCACATGCGAAGATCTGGGTGTGAACGAAGATCCTCGTATACTTCCTGAAAGATGATTGTTACGTGAAACACGAGGCCTCCTTTCATAGGTTTCTTAGCATTCTCTAGCGTTTTTGTCAATATTCACGTATCCTTTTTGATCATGGCGGTTGCAATTCGTGTCGAGCATTTTGACGGTCCATTGGATCTCTTGCTTCAGTTGGTTGAAGCGGATGAATTGGATATCACGCGAATTTCCCTTGCACGTGTTGCTGAGCAATTTGTGAGCCATGTTCACGAGAATCCGCAGATTCCTCCGCAGGAATTGGCAGATTATCTGTTGATTGCGGCAAAGCTCGTTTACATGAAGTCAAAGCTTCTGATCCCATCACTGTATGATGAGGATCTTGAAGAGGGACCGGATTTGGAAAGTCAGCTTCGCGAATATCGTCGATTTGTGAAGGCGGCAAAAGTATTTGAACTTCTTTGGATGAACGATCGCATGATGGTGTCACGACCCGAGCCGATGCGGATCCGTCGAGAGGGTTTTCAGCTACCAAATGGCTTAAACGCGAACGTTCTTTTTGAAACAATGCGACGTATTATCGCGAGACTCATTCCAAATGAAGAAGCGCCGAAGGCAAGAATCAAACGGATTGTCACGATCCAACAAAAAATTAAAGATCTTCTTTCGCGTATTCGGGCACATACAAAAGTGACATTTCGTGAGTTTTGCGAAGGCCTCTCAGATCGAGGGGAAGCGGTTGTTTCATTTTTAGCTTTGCTGGAATTAGAGAAACAGCAACACATCGTTGCAACGCAAGAAATGACATTTGCAGATATTCGTCTTGGCGCACACCCAGACGCACCGGCAGATGTATCGGCAACCGATTCTTATATATAAACGATATGACGATTGACGCACAGATTGAAGCAGTCCTTTTCGCAACGGCCAAACCGCTTTCTTTTTCCTATGTAGCTCGACTACTTGAGGTGTCGGTGAAAGAGGTTGAGGATGGTGTTTTGGTTCTGCGAGAACGATTGGAATCGTCAGGAAGTGGTTTGACACTGCAAGAACATGAAGGAGATATTCTTTTTGTGACGCGTCCAGAGTGCGCCGAAGTTGTTGTAAAAGTGATTAAAGAGGCTTCTGCCGGTGAACTCACTCGACCATCTCTTGAAACGCTGACGATTCTTGCGTATCGAGGACCTCTCACGCGACCGGAAATCGAACAAATTCGGGGAGTTCAATCGTCGCTTATCCTGCGAAATCTTATGATTCGTGGACTTGTGGAGGAAAAGGGGATGGGTGATCTTGGGCAGGATCTCTACGGTTTGACAATGGAGTGCTTAAAAGCGCTTGGGATTGAATCTGTTCAGAACCTCCCACAGTATGAAGAATTGCGTGGACATGCTTCAATTCAAGATGTTCTTGCTGATCTTGAAGAAAATCTAGAATCAAAGGAGGAAAAAGGTGCAGAAACCACTCTTTGAGCCGATTTGCAGACGAATTCTGTATGTTTGATGCCATTATCCGATTATTAACTATTGTGAGCATCGCAACCGCTCAAGCCACGGTTATCACGATTCCTTTTCAAGTGGACGCTGTTTCGGTTCCATTGAATGAGCAGGTTATTCTTGCACCGCACCGTGTGGATGAAGCACGTATCGGTGTTGAAACATCCAGCGACCATGTTTTTGCAGCAGACGTTTCAACGGGTGCGGTTCTTATTTCAAAAGGAGCTCATGACGTTGTTCCAATCGCGAGCCTCACGAAACTTGTTACGGCAATGGTTGTTTTGGATCAGGGCCGTGACACACTTGATCAAACCGTCCATTTTTTGGATGCTGATATTCGGGATGATTCGCACCGCACGTTTCGGGTTGGCGAAGAAGTAACACGAAGACAAGCGCTTCAAGCTTTATTAATCGGGTCTGTCAATTCTGCGGGTGATGCGCTCGCACGAGATACGTTAGGTCGTGAGCAATTTGTTGAGGCGATGAATGCAAAGACGCGATCCATGCATCTCGCTTCTCCAACGTTTGTAGATCCAACCGGTATTTCAAAATCCAATCAGGCAAGCGCGGCGGATGTCGCCGCTATTTTGACAACAGCGCTTTCATATCCGGAAATTCGTGAAATTACGGAAAAATCTCGTATTGTTATTGTTGGGAAAAGTGGTGAAGAATATCGAATTAATTCAACGAACCTTTTGTTGGCTTCATATCTCAATGAAGATCCGTATCATATTGTCGGTGCAAAAACAGGCTCTTTGCCTGACGCAGGATATTCGATGGCGCAAGTGACACGTAATCCGCAGGGTCATGAGATTGTGGTTGTTGCGCTTGCCGGTCCCGATCACTTTAGTCGTTATGCGGATATTAAGCTTGTGACAGGATGGATATTTGATACATTTACCTGGAATGATGAAGACGGTGGGAATTGATCTTCGCTGTCTCCCAGCGGATGGAACCGAAGGCGCAGGCGTGGCGCATGCCGTGCGTTTTTTAATTTCTGAGTTGGTCAAATGTGATGTTTCATGGATCTGGCAGGTTTTTCTTCCAAATGGCGCAAAGATGCCTGTTGAGTTTTTTTCTGAAAATATCAAATTTGTGTATCTCCCAAATGCGACCGGTTCTTCACTTCGAAAAGCGCTTCATCAAAATCCGTGTGACATTCTTTTTGTGCCAAGTGGTGCATGTGCGCCAGGCATTCCTATCCCACAAATTCCATGGGTTCATGACCTCGCGATTTTTGATCATCCTGAGTGGTTTTCTGAATCATTTTTTCATCGTCAAATTTCAACGCGCCTCTTTGCGTCTGGATTAAAAAAAGCGCCGATTATTTTTGCTGTAAGTCAATCAACAAAAACAGATGTTGTTCGTCATCTTTCTATTCGTCCAGATCAGATTATCGTAACGAAAGAAGGGGGAGATCCGATCTTGGAAAAAATGGATCATCAGTCAGATGCAACAGACGTTCAATCCTCTCCGTACTGTCTTGCGATCGGGACAATCGAGCCAAGAAAGAATTTTCAAATGCTTGTCGAGATATGGAGTGATATCTTTACGAAGACGGGGCGACATCTTGTTATCGTTGGGAAAAAGGGATGGGGAGATATTGAAATAGCGAGCAAGGATTTTGTTCGTACGATTGAGAATGCAAGCGATGAAGAAAAGCGAACGGTTGTATCACACGCGGATATTGTACTTGTCCCTTCGTGGTTTGAGGGTTTTGGGCTGGTCGCTCTTGAGGGGATGCAAGCAGGATCAGCTGTTATTACTTCGGATCGGGGAGCACTTCCTGAAGTCATTGGATTACACGGACTAGCGATTCCTCCGGATCGATCAGACCTTTGGAAAGAGAAGATTATCCGCCTATTAATGGATGATGATATTCGACAAAATCTCGCAAAGCAGGGGAAGGAGAGATCAAAAGAATTTTCTTGGAAAAAGACTGCGGAAGTTATCTGCGGGGCTATTGGTTCAGTTGTTTCTGATATTCTTGTGCGTGAATGATAAATCTCACAAGCCGGATTTCATCATAGCTATAGTCTTCGCCAAGTTTGGCGCGAACGGGGGTGAGCATTGTTGTGCCTGCTTTTTCAAAAGCATTTTTGATACATTCAAATCTTTCTTCCGGAGAAAAAAGAACATGACTCGCATCCGGAAGTTTCTTGAGGGTCATTGCCTGTTCAAGATGTTGAAGAATAGTTCCTTCGCTTAAACCGCGAACAGAGGCGATTTGTTTTGGCGTTCTTTTTTCTGCGAACAATTGGATTGATACATGCATTGTTTTTGACAGAGCGCGCGCTGTTTTCTGTTTTGCTTCGCGACGTATTGGTGAAGGGATTTCACGTTCAGCAATGCCTTTCTCCCGTGTGTATTTTTTTATTTCTGAAAGAAATACTTCTGAATAGAGCGCGAGTTTTTCTGCTCCAACGCCTGAAAGATTGGAAAAGGATTCTCGTTTTTGTGGGAAATAACGTGCCATGTCTTGGAGCGTTTTATCCCCAAATACAATGTATGGAGGAACACCGCGCTCATCGGCGAGTTGACGTCGGATACTGCGGAGACGTTCAAAGAGTTCATCATCAAAATCCTGAATCGCGATTTTTGCCTTTGCAAGTTGTTTTTGTTCTGGAAGACAGAAATCACATCCACCGCACGGTGTTGCCTCTCGAGATTCTCCAAAATAGTTGAGGAGATATGTCCGACGGCAGGATGTGAGCGTGCAATATTGAGTGATGTCATTCAATTGTTTTCGAGCTCTTTGGCGTTCATTTGGATCTTCCATCTCACGGATGAAAAATTCATGTTTAAATCGGTCGCCTTGCGAAAAAAAGAGGAGGCATTCACTTGGCAGTCCATCGCGCCCGGCACGACCGGTTTCTTGGTAGTAGCCTTCAACGGATTTTGGCATATCACGATGAACGACGAGGCGTACGTCGGGTTTATCAATTCCCATGCCAAACGCGATTGTAGCGGTAATAACAGGCGTTACATCGCGTATAAACTGTTCCTGGACGCGTGATCGTTGTATGGAAGAAAGGCCCGCGTGGTAGGCCGCGGCTTTAATCCCATTCGCGTGAAGATCAGCGGCGGTTTTTTCTGTCCCTTTTCGAGAAAAACAATAGATGATTGCGGATTCGTTTGGTCGTGCTTTTAGCTCTTGCACAAGTCGTTCCAGCGCCTTTTTTTTGGGAATGACGCGATAGGTGAGGTTACTTCGATTAAAGCTTGATCGAAATATCTTGCCATTACGTAGGCTGAGCTGGGAAACAATGTCGTTTCGAACACGCTCGTTCGCTGTTGCGGTTAATGCGAGCATTGGAACACCTGGAAAAAGAGTACGAAGATCGCGCAGTGTTCGATAGTCCGGACGAAAATCATGACCCCATTCTGAAATACAGTGAGCTTCATCAATCGCAAAAAGGCTTACAGTAATCTCTTTTAAAAATTGGCGAACTCCTGGCATCGCGAGTCGTTCTGGTGCGAGATAGAGAAGTTTTATTTTTCCATCACGTACATCTCGTTCCACAGAAACCATCTCTTGGGCTGTGAGACTGCTGTTTAAAAATGCGGCAGAAATTCCGTTTGCTGTCAGTGCATCCACCTGATCTTTCATAAGTGCGATAAGGGGAGACACGACAACTGTGGTGCCTGGAAGTTTTAATGCCGGTAATTGATAACAGAGCGATTTACCTCCTCCTGTTGGCATAAGGACAAGCGCGTCTGATCCTGACATAACGTGTTGAATAATTTCCGCTTGCTTTGGGCGGAACGTGTCATAGCCAAAATGTTTTTTGAGAAGATGGATCATATCAGGTGTCTTACTATACACCGCTGCCACAGATCAGTGAGATACGTCAAATCGTAGCTGTGGATAGATAAAAGAAAACACCCCTTTCGGGGCGTTTAAATTTGGTTGCGGGAGCGGGACTCGAACCCGCGACCTCCAGGTTATGGGCCTGGCGAGCTGCCAACTGCTCCATCCCGCGTTGGTTTGATGATGCTTTTTAGAAAAGCTCTTCCTTGACCTGACTTCAGGAATTTTTCTCACTTTAATGCTTCTGTTTTTGTAGCAAACTCTTCACGATGGACAAGATACCAAGGTCCTTTGTTTTTTGTCCAGCGACTCAATCCTTCGTTGTGGCAATACAATCGTTTTTCAATATCTGATGTACTTCCCTTGTATAACTGACCCTTAGGATTTTGAATGACGTAAACGAAATACATACCCGGTTTTCGACATTTCACCATGTAGAGGTGAGCTGCTCCGCCTGAGGCGGACTCCATCCCGCGTTGTTTGTTTTGGCACTATAGTCAACATCATGTATCTTGTCAAGAATACTATTCTTTGTTATCCTTTCGCTGGTTTTCGAATCAGTATATGGGCGAGTGGCGGAACTGGTAGACGCACAGGACTCAAAATCCTGCAGTCGCAAGACTATGAGAGTTCGATTCTCTCCTCGCCCACCAACGTGTTACTGTTGATTGATATCTGCGGATTCACATGAACAAATACGCCGGGGTAGCTCAGTTGGTTAGAGCGTGGGACTCATAAGCCCGAGGTCGCCGGTTCAATTCCGGCCCCCGGTACCATCGCGTTGAACGCGACACTGGTATCAAAAACTGCGATTCAAAAAAAGGCGCGAAGCTCAATTTCGCGTCTTTTTTGTACCCTTGCCACGAGATGTACACATCGCGTAAGATAGGTGAGTTATGGGGCGCATTATCTCAGTCGTAAATCAAAAAGGAGGCGTGGGGAAAACAACCACGGCGATTAATCTTGGCGCATCCTTGGCTGAGCAAGGAAAATTTGTCCTTATTGTTGATTTAGATCCGCAAGCAAATGCAACCTCAGGTATTGGTATCGATCACGCGGGCTTGGAATGTGGATTGTATGAAGCTGTGTTGGGGAAGGTCGGTATTCGCGACATTATCCAACCGACGGCGCATGAAACATTACGCGTAGCGCCTGCGACAAAACATCTCGCTGGTTTAAATGTTGAGCTTGTTGGAATGGAACGACGAGAGTTTAAATTATATGATGCTTTGCTCGAAGTGCGGAACGATTACGATTATATTTTGATTGATTGTCCGCCAACACTGGGCATGATTACGTTGAATGGGATCGTTGCGGCAGACGAGGTTTTGATCCCCGTGCAAACGGAATACTATGCTCTCGAGGGATTGGGCCAGCTTCTAGAAACCGTGAGTCTTGTCAAAAAACACATCCGTCCGGAAATCGAGATACTTGGCGCTGTGTTAACCATGTATGACAGTCGGAATAAATTGTCGGACGATGTCATGCAGGAACTGTATAAATTTTTTCCAAAAAATATTTTCCGAGCTGTTATCCCTCGAAATGTACGTCTTGCAGAAGCGCCATCGTTTGGTCGTTCTATTGTGAGTTTTGATGCTTCATCCAAAGGGGCGCGTGCATACGAGCGGTTGGCGCGTGAGATTGTTGATACGGAAATTCGACACATGGCTTTATGATACGACGACAATCAGGCTTGGGACGCGGACTTGGGGCACTCATTCCAACGAATGACGTGGAGGATGCGTATGATGCAATAGAAACAACAAGCGGAACGGTTGCAAAGGAGAATCGACAAGAAGATCCATCAAATACTGGTGGAATTCACGAACTCTCTGTAAGTCTTGTTGATCCAAATCCGCACCAGCCACGAGCGCGTTTTGATCATGGTGAATTGGAAGATCTTGTTTCATCGATTAAGGAACATGGCGTGCTTCAGCCGATTGTTGTGACTTCAAAACCGGATGGACGTTATGAACTTATTATGGGAGAGCGTCGTTTGCGCGCATCTAAAATTGCCGGAAAGGAAAAGATTCCAGCTGTTGTGCGCGTGGCAGACGAACGTCAAAAGATGGAACTTGCCATTATTGAAAACGTTCAACGATCAGATTTAAACCCTATTGAAGAAGCGCGCGCGTATCTTCGTCTTCAAGAAGAATTTGGACTAACACAAGATGATTTGGGGAAGCGTGTGGGGAAAAGTCGTCCACAAGTTGCAAATACGATTCGACTTCTTCAGCTTCCAGATGCAATTCAGCAGGCGTTGATTGAGCGAAAAATTTCCGCATCCAATGCGCGAACACTTCTTTCATTACCATCGAACGAAGAGCGCATGAAGTTGTTTGAGCAAATGCTTGTTGGGAATTTTACGGTTCGACAAACAGAATCGCGTGTTCTTTCACCTCGTCGACGAAAGTCAGCGTTTCATGATCCAAATATCGAAGCATTGGAAGCAGATCTTCGAAATGCGCTCGGTGCAAAGGTGGTGGTAAAAAAAGACGCCCGCGGTGAGGGCGAAATTCGGATTCGATTTTTTAACGACGAAGATCTCGCGGAGCTTCAGCGAAAATTGAAAAAAGAGTAGGGTCGTGTGCTATTTTTTTATTCCGGGGAGAGCACCCTTGATCCACGAAGCAATTCCGGCACGAGCATACTGCCGGATTTTGCTTTTTGCATGACGTGTTTTTACAAACTTCAACCAATCTGGATTTGGGCCTTTTCGATTTTTGTCTGTCACGATCTCCACCATGTCACCAGATTTGAGCGTACGATCCAATGACGCGATTTCATCATTTACTTTTGACGCTGTGCAACGGTTCCCAATATCCGTGTGAATGGCATACGCAAAATCAACAGGCGTGGAATCCTCCGGAAGATCAAGAACGTCGCCTTGTGGTGTGAATACGAAAATACGGTCGCGAAAAATATCAATCTTCAGTTCTTCCAACGAGTGGAGATACGACTTTTTATCTTGAAACTCTTTTTGAATATCAGCGAGTTGGGACACCCAGTCGATTCGTTCCTCAATTTTTTCTTTTGAGATTTTTCCATTTTCTGCATACGCCCAGTGCGCGGCAATACCGTATTCCGCCTCTTCATGCATGTCGTAGGTGCGGATTTGGAGTTCAACGATTTCACCATCATCGCAAAAAACTGTTGTGTGGAGCGAACGATATCCGTTCGGTTTTGGTTGGGCGATGTAATCCTTGATTCGTCCCTTGAGTGGTGTCCAGCGTCCGTGAATAACGCCGAGTGCGGCATAGCAATCTGCGAGCGTGGGAACAACAACCCGAACGGCCATCAGATCGTAGATGCGCGCAATATTCCGATCGTGACGAAGCAATTTACGATAGGTGGAGTACAGATGTTTTGCACGACCATGAACTTTAAAATTTGTGAGGCTTGCGTCTGTAAGATCGTTTCGAGTGATATCCATGATCTTTTCAAGGTATCCATGCTTCTGTCGTTCTGAACGTTCAACAAGGTTTTGCGTCCACTCAAATTCTTTTGGAAGAACGTATTTAAATGATGCATCTTCAAGTCGACCGCGCATTTCACCCATACCAAGCCGGTTTGCGATTGGCGCGAAGATTTCAAGACTCTCGAGCGCAACGCGATATTGTTTTTTTGGAGGAATGGCGTCGAGTGTTTCAAGGTTGTGAAGTCGGTCAGCAAATTTGATAACAACAACACGCACGTCTTCGGCCATAGCAAGAAACATCTTTCGAAGATTCTCGATGTACCGTTCCATCCCGCGGTATTTGATTTTTCCTAATTTCGTGATGCCTTCAACAAGATGTCCAATCTCAAAACCAAACTCTTTTTCAATGTCCTTAATTGTTCGTGTCGTATCTTCTGGTACATCATGAAGGATGCCGGCTGCGATAATAGGGACGGGGAGATGCATTTCCGCAAGCGTCATGGCGGTTGCGAGTGGGTGGATAATATACGGTTCGCCCGTTGCGCGTTTTTGCGCTTTGTGTGCTTCTTTCGCAAATTCGTAGGCTTTTTCAATGACGCTAAAATCAGCCTCTGGATCGTTTTCTTTGATGAGATTTATGAGTGCTTTGTAAGTTGTTTCCGGTTGTGCATTCATACCTAGTATCCTACCCGTTCGCAGTGTTTGTGTGAACAGTGTTCATGACGGCTTATTATTAAATAAATCCGTCACTTATCCACACCGTATGGCACCCTGGTGCCAGACCCCACAGTGCCAGACCCCGTGGGGTCTGGCACTGTGGGGTCTGGCACGGAAGGAGGGCGTCGACAGAAAGTGGGTTTTTCAGTATTGTTAAGAGGATTTTTATGCCAGAACGTATTCCGAAAACAATCTATACTGAGCCGGTAAAACCGCCTCTTGAATCTGTGAAACCATTGTTAGAAGTTTCGGTTGATGCGGAATCGATAGAGCAAAAGGAGCGGGAGCGTGTGATTGAAGCCGTGATACAAGAGGCAGGTATTCGCGTACGTATGTCCGTGCATAAAGGGTGGATTGGAAGGGAATCGAAGGGATCAGGATTTCAGGATTTAGAAACAAAACCAGAGGGTAGTCATTATTATTCTACTCCATCCATTGGTCATGTCGCGCAAGCAGTTGATCCTCAGATGAAGTGGGACAGCGACTTAGGGGAGCTTGCTGAGTCGTCCGGTATTCATGAATTTCTTCGCGTTGGGTATGGCTCTGATCAGAATGGTGTTGCAATGTATGGAAAGAATGATGCGATGGTGCGTTTTGATTATTTTGTCGCAGATAAAAAATGGAGAGATTATTCAGGGCGCGCGGGCCAGCTTCTCTCTTCGGATATGGTGCTTCCAGAGTCCGTTGCGAAAGAGTTGTTACTACAATTAGAGAAGGATCCAACGGTTTATCGTGAGATCATAGGACGTTTCATGAAGGAAAAGCTTCTTACAGAAGAACCTGACGCATGGGATAAATCTCATGGCGTTGGCGATCCTTTGCGACCACGGTATGAAACATGGGATCCGGACGGAGTGGGGAAGGGAATGAAGATTATGGAAGATCCGGAAGTATTAGCGTGGAGCGTTGAAGAAGTTGTTGAGAACTCTCCGGATGCGGGCGAGCAATTTGCGAAGGATTTGGCAAAGGAGCAAGGCGCTGGGTTGGATGAGGTTCGCCAAATTGAGGTGAGCGCGCAACAAGATGTGGGGGATGATCTTGTGGCGCGAAAAGCGATCAAAGAAAGTACTGATATTTCGGAGCGAGCGATTGCAGAAGCAACGCGACATGCGCGGGAAGATGCGAAGCGACGCGTTGAGCAGAAAGTGCGTATGGATCAATCTTTTTTTGAATCATACGTTCCGCAGTCACCTCCACTTTTGGAGATTTTGAAAAATACAACGGATGTAGGAAATGATAATGATCGTAGGGAATTGAAAAGAACGATTGCAGAAAATGAAGAACAGATAAAAGAAATGGAGAGGCTGGCTGATGAAGGTGCGTATTTTGATGAACAAAAGGAGTGTGAGCGTACCGTGCTTATGCGAGAGCAAGCATTGAATAAACATCTGCTCAAAAAGGATATGGTTGCGCGAGAGAATGAAAACCTGATCCATCGACTTGAGGAAATAAATTCTGAATTGCAGGAAAAGAAAGAAGCTTTGGAGGCATTGCAGGTAAAAGATGTACTAGATCCTTCGGATGATGAAAAGATCGCAACATTAATCAAAGATCGTGAATGGCTTGCAAAGAAGCGTGCGTACGCTGTACGAGGGATCGAAGCTGGGAATGATGAGCTGTTTGTGATCGGGCTTGCGCTTGCGAGCATGGACCGACTTCTTACAAAATCGAAAGATGAGTTAAATGAGATTCGTGAGTGGAATCGTGAGCAGGAGAGCATGGGGGAGATTGTATCAAAACCTGATAAAGGTAGAGAAACGGGGAAAAAGGAAGAGCGAGAGACTAAAAATAATGAAGATCAGAAAGCGAAAATAGTACGTGAAGACAAGACGTCGGTCGTCAGAA
>JANLIO010000087.1 GCA_024654265.1 bacterium
GGACTCCACGGATATGGAGTTGGATATGACGTTTCATTTTTTGCATACGACACCAACCAATCTTTCAAAACAGCCGTGGCTCGAACATCATCCTCGTTGTACGTCAAAAGATCATCCATTAGTTCTTCATTTTTCGTTTCCAGATATTTTTCAAACGCGCCCACAGAGGCTCCCCCGCTTTTCACATGACTTGACCACTCAAACCCCAAGAACGGCGCGATTTGCTTCAACCCGTAAAAATACAATGGGAATACGGCGGAGCTACTCACCATTTCTGAGAGATCAATCATATTTTCGCGGAATCGATCTAACGCCTCGCTCCCGCCGTGACGCTTCGATAAAACGGAGAGTCGTGCCTTTTCGTATGTCGCATAATGATAAATGACATATTTTTCCGGAAGCGTTTCAACCCATGCGAGAAACTCTTTCCACATCCCCGCTTCTCCATTTTCATCTCGCGCAACAAACGCTTTGTATACGTCCTGCGTCCCAAGTTCCGCTTCCTGAGTCTGACGGATTAAGAAGCCATAGAGATAATCCATGTCGCGACCGGGTGAACTTTCAATATCAAAATGAATCTCCAAGCCGTCTACCGGAAGATCAACCGCAGAACGGATAAACACAGTTCCGAATTTAAGTGAAAGTGCTTGGAGTTTTGCACGCAGTAACATTCGTAACGTTAACCGACCGTCAGATTTAACCTCGATATTTTCAGGATCCATTTCCGACGCATCCGTTACTGTGCGGATTCCAACGGAACGTAAAGCTTCGAGAAGACGGACTGAGATGTTGTAGAGCTGAGAGATGTCATCTGTTTCACGCGCCAACTTCTCGCACGCCATCCCCCACAATCCAACATCAAAACAACTCTTTCGCAAAACAGGCTCCGGTCGCTCACCTTGACGAACCTCCTCTATCTTTTCCGTAACCTCTGTAAACTCAGAAAGACTTTCTTCAATCCGATACGGCAAACGATGGTGATCAATATTCACAATCGCACCTTCTGACGGCATACGACCTTGGATTCGCTCAAGGAGAATGGCATAAAATGTCAGTTGAAACTTTTGATATTTTTTTATCTCTTGAGATGACTTCACATCAACCGGCATATAATGCCAATTTCCAAGATTTGAATTACCAGCGCGCTTTTCCAAAATATCCGGTCGACCAATCCAATCCCCATCAATCAATGTTCCTTGATAGATAAAATTCGCCCCTGCCTGCATTGCCTCCAACGTTTTCTGAAACGCCTCCTCCATATTCGCCGGACGCTCCTCCATTTCCAAAAGATTTTCTTCAGAAAACATCGACTTCACAACCGCTTTTTCATGCAGGACGCCATCTTCTTGACGCTGTTTCTCCTCTTCCGTTTGTTCACGCTTTAACTTTTTCTCCTCTTCTGTTGCATGCCAATCATAAAATGCCCAGTGCGGGCAGTGAAAAAACTTGAAGTAATCCGTCGCCGTCAGTCGTTTCATAATAGAACCCATATTGACGCAGATCCAACGAGTCGGCAAGACGACCACACGTATGCTATACTTTTATCCATCATTTACTCATTTCATTACGTATGGCAAAGACATCAACAAAGACAAAAGTCAGTACTCGTACGAAAGTTCTCGTAGGATTCGCAGCTGGTAGCCTTGCGGTTGCAGCCGGCCTCGGATACTGGAACTCACGTCGTCCAAACAATTTTACACGACCATCTAGCCAACTTCCCCAAGTAAATCAACAGCCAACAACACCACCCGGTGGTTCTGGTTCACCATTTGGGAAACCCCTTGATAACACAAATGATCAACCAACATCCGCAGAAAAAGAAGCAGACAACGGAACTGTGAACATTCCACCAAAAGAAGTCATTAAAGAAGATGGACGTGGAACCGGAATAGACGAAACACCAACCACAGCAACAATCGACAACGGAAGCACAACCGGCACGCCACTGGATAACAGCGGAGCACCAATTCCAGGGAACACGACCGACACAACCCAAGATCCATCATCGGCTGGATCAGGATCAGGGAATTAAGTATAATGAACTACCCCGCCGCAAAGCGGACGGGGTATCAGAGAGCTAGACCAAAAGTTTTTGTTGATGGAGTCGTGTGTACTCCTGTTCACGACCTTGGTTC
>JANLIO010000088.1 GCA_024654265.1 bacterium
CTATGAATCCAAATATCGAATGAAATCGTAGGGGCATCTCTTGTGAGTGTTCTTTATATGAATAAACCCTCCCGAAAGCTTTCGGAAAGAGCGGGGAGGTTTTTTTCGATTCCCCACTGTATCTCCCCTTCCAAGGGGAGAGTTAGGAGTGAGATGAGGAGTTTCTTTGATCCTGGGTCCCTGGGTCAAGCCCGAGGATGACAAGAAAAATCAACGCTCAACGCTTTGCGCTCCACGCTCCATTCTACGCACTCAGCACTTTGCACTCAGCACTTTGCACTTCGCACTTTGCACTTTGCACTTTGCACTCAGCACTCCACGATCCACGCTTCACGCTCCGCGCTTTTTCACACCATCCCTACCTCGGTCTTTGATACTTCATCTCTTGGATTTAACTTTCCTCGATGTTTCCAAAAATACCAAACGCCACTTTTAATATGCTCTCGTACTAATGGGTTTGCAATCAATCGAAGTGGATTTCGAACATAGCTCTGTCGTTGATGGTAATGAACAAACACGGATGACGGTGCATATCGGACTCGCCATCCTTGTTCCCACATGCGACGACAAAGATCGATGTCCTCAAAATACATAAAAAATCGCTCGTCGAAACCTCCGAGCTGTTGGTATACACCTCGACGAACAAGCATAGCTGAACCAAAAAATCCATCCACTTCCTGAGTGACGTTCGGATCAGAATCATTCATAAAATATTGTGCGAGCGTTCGCTTCCCCCACGCCGTCTTTCCAAGCGCAGTCCGGCGATAAATCGGAACCAATGGCGATGGAAAACGATAATACCAATGCTGAACCGTGCGGTCTGGGTTTAAAAGCTTTGGCCCAATCATGCCAGCTTCAGGATGCGTGTCAGCAAATGCAAGAAGCTTTTCCATCTCTCCCTTGAACACAGTAATGTCTGGATTTAATAGCATGAGATATTCTCCCCTTGCCTGAAGAGACGCCAAGTTATTCGAACGGCCAAAACCAAGATTTCCCGGAGCATCAATAACCGTAACCCAAGGGAATTGCTCACGAATCATTTCACTTGTTCCGTCCCCCGATGCATTATTCACAAATAAGTATTCAAACGGAAACGAAAATTTCGCGTTTTCAATACCTGTAAAAAGTTGGCGCAGTAATCCCGGCGTTTTATACCCAACAGTGATAAATGAAACTTTCATATTTTTATACGAACCATTTTCGGATCTCGTTTGCCGTTCTTTTTCTTCGGGCAAATAACGCTCGACGTTTTTTCCACATTTTCCCCACCTTCACAGCAGATGCTCCCATCGCCTTCCATCCGCCACTAGAAAAAATATTTCCAAGACCTTTTGCAAATTCATAAGGCAAAATCCACGGCGTATGAAAAAAAACATTCACGAGATCATCGTTTTTCATCAAAAGCCATCCATGATTCCGCGTGGAATAGAAATTCACAACCGATGATTTTCCGCGACGCGCACGCCATGCCGTCAACCAATTTCCACCTGCATCTGATTTTGCAACACGTTCGTGCCACACCGTTGCTGTTGGAACAATGTGGACGTTGTGCCCAAGAATCTGCATACGCCATGCAAGATCAACATCCTCTTTATATGCAAAGAAATCTTCGTCAAAGAAAGCTCCGTCTTCAGCAACATCCTGCAACGCAGACGCGCGAAAGAGTGCGCATGCTCCAGAAATCCCAAAAACAGCATTTTCCGCATCATACTGCCCTTGATCATCTTCACCCGCTGATCGATCAAGAACACGTCGCGACTTTCGCACCTCAAGCCCCATGCAATCAAAAAT
>JANLIO010000007.1 GCA_024654265.1 bacterium
CTTCTGATCTTGAGGGGAAAATTTCCAAAGTGCGAAATCAGATGGATTTCGTTTTTCCATATTTTTTTGCACGCGCGCTCCCTCTTCTTTTTGTTCCAATGGCTGTCCGGAAAATGAACCGTATTTTTCCCACTTCGACGTATCAAAATACACACCATCAGAGATGGGATATGTATACCCTTTTTTTTCGAGAATTTGGATCAACTCAATTTGAAGATCAATCGTTTCTGTGGCACGTGGCATCTTAGTTGGCTTTAAGATATGAAGCGCGGTCATATCTTTGAGCAACAAGTCTGTATACATTTTTGAAATATCCCAAGCCGATGTTCCTGCTTCGCGTGCTTTTTTCTCTATCTTGTCCTCTCCAGAATCCGCATCATCCGTTAAATGACCAACATCCGTAATGTTCATGACATGCGTCACACGAAACCCTTCGGCTTCAAATGTTCGGCGTAAAATATCTTCCATGATATACGCACGAAAGTTTCCGATATGCGCACGTCCATATACCGTCGGACCGCATGCGTAAAACCCGACCTCGTTGAAACGGATGGATTTAAAATCTTCTTTTTCTTTTGTTTGCGTGTTCCAGAGTCGTAACATGCGTATAGACTACCGAATCGGCTCGGGATTGGAAAGGCGTACTTCGTAGAGTTCGCGCAACATCTGTCGTCGTTCCGGTGACATCTGTTCCAGTCGTCGACGAATCATTCCTTGCTTTTGACGAAGAAGCGCACGCGCATCATCTGAAAACGCATTTTGAATTTCAAAAATATGTTGATCAATTTCCTGACGCGCCTCTGGCGAAAAATGATCTGATTCTTCAATAACAGAATCAAGAGTACGAATATATCGATCAAGATGTTGTGTCGGAAATTCACGTTGTTTCATTTCCAAAACCTGCTGTTCACGAAGTCGACGTTTGAGTTGTTGCATCTGAACCATCGCGCGAGAAACGTCATCATGTGTCATCCGAACACGAATATTTTCCATGGTTTCTCGTACAGGATAAAGCGCGTGTCCAGGAACAACCGCATCTGCCGAATAGGCAAACGTTCCAGCACCAATTGTCATCATTGAAATACTTGTTATGGAAATCGCTGTCGCCTTCCACCACATCGAGAATGGTTGACGAGGCGAAATTTCTTCACGAATTTTCAGTTCAAGCGCACGCACAAATCGCGGATCAGGATCCGCTTCTTTGGAGATGCGCTTGAATATCTTTTTGATTTGCCGATTCATATTAGGTGTCATTCACTTTCTTATTCATTTCTTTTTTAAGTTTGGTCATTGTTCGAGTCGCCTTTATCCGAAGTGCTCCGGATGTTGTTTTCATTTCTTCCGCTAATTCTTTAAATGACCATCCTGCTATGTATTTTCGTTGGATGAGATCCTTCTCGTCCGATTTTAACGTATCCATTGCTTTGATAAGTGCTCGTACGTCATCCGCATTTTCCGATTTCACAATCCACGATTCTCCATCCATTTCAATATTTTCTATCTCTTCAAGAGATGAGTGTTTTTTTTGTTTTGAAACATCGTTGATCAAATGGTTCCGCGCAATTGTAAAAATCCACGCCGATTCACTTATCGATTCGTCATACCGATCAAATGCGTTTAATGCTTTCAAAAAAACGTCCTGCGTTAAATCTTCCGCACGCTCCTGATTCGAACCTACACGAAAATAGAGAAAACGATAGATTTTTTTAACGTGTTTCCTATAAAACGCTGGAAAATGTTTTGAATCCATGGCTTCTGCTTAGTTATACCGTTTTTCTCCGCAAACGTTACGATGTTTGAAAATCGCGACTTCGACGAAGAAAGAATGTTGCGACAAATGGAATCAAAAACCAGAAAATTTGCGCAATGGGATTATGCCACGCATCTCGATAAAAATACGACGAAATTTCAAAATCGGCTGGAAAAAAATGAGCGATACCAGCCATAAGCATTCCGGCAGAGATAATTCCCCATACGACGCGATGCCAAATTTTTTCAAGAACTCCACCCCGTTGGAGAATACGAAATAATCCCGTTGTGCTTTGAAAAAGGAATCCCACGCAAAAGGCGCTGATAAATACAGCAAGCGGAATCCATTCATTCGGTGTATTCGGCAAAACGGACGCTATCGCAACACCAATGTACACACTGATTGGAACCGTAAAGACGCGGTCTCGATTTGTTGTGATCGTAAGGATGATCGCAACAAGAATGAAAACGAGAAAAAGAACAACATCGCTTGTCACGCTTCGTGTGAATGGTTCAAGCTGTTGTGCAAGATTCATAGGTTACATTCCTTCGTCTCGTAATTGTTCGATTAACTTTTTTGTTTCGCGGTTTGGAGCCTTGGTAACGATTGGTTGAACCGTGACGTATTGATCACCTCGTCCGCGTCCATTTAAAACAGGAACACCTTTCCCACGAAGTTTAAAAATAGTTCCGCTGTCTGTGCCCGCCGGAATTTTTAAATCCCCTTTCCCATCAACGGTGTCAACAGAAACCGAACCTCCTAACACGAGCATACTAAATGGGAGTCGTGCCGTCGAACGGATATCGTGACCATCTCTGTGAAATTCCGCGTGGGAACGGACTCGAATTCGAACATGGAGATCTCCGGGAACTCCGCCCGGACCAACGGCCTCGCCTTGCCCACGAACGGTCAGGACATTATCGGAATCAACACCTGCGGGGATTTGTACTTGAAGTTTTTGTTCCTCACGCTTAATACCGGAGCCATCACAAGCTTTGCATGGTGACTTTGGTTTTTTACCCTGCCCGGAACACGCGGTACACGCGGATTGGACTTGGACGGTTCCAAAAACAGTTCGTTGTGCATTTGCAACTCGACCACTTCCCATGCACGTGTCGCACGTTTCCATCTCTGTTCCCTTTTCAGCGCCTTTCCCATCACATGATGAACATGCGCTCGGTTTATATAATTGAACTTCGCGTGTGACTCCGTGGATCGCTTCAAGAAAATCAAGATGAACATCCACTTGAATATCCCGACCCTTCTTTTGCCGTCCTCCACCTCCACCAAACCCAAACATTGAACCGAACATGTCACCCAAATCCTCCATATTAAATTCAACACCACCACCCCCGAATCCTTGTCGCGGATCAAATCCGCTAAATCCGCCGGCGCCAGCACCTCCATTTTCAAAAGCCGTAGATCCGTATTGATCGTATGTTTTTCGCTTTTTGTCGTCACCTAAGATCTGATACGCTTCGTTCACATCCTTGAATTTCTGCTCATCACCATCCTTTTTATCAGGATGAAACTTGTGCGCCAACTTACGGAACGCACGCTTTACCTCGTCTTGAGATGCCGATTTTTCAACTTCGAGAATTTTATAGTAATCCTTACTCATATTTACGTTCTGGCAGTCTAACAAAAAGAGTGCCAATGGGCAAGAGGTCGCGTTTGTAAACAAAAAACC
>JANLIO010000025.1 GCA_024654265.1 bacterium
AGCTCGGTTTCACATGAATAAAAAGGCAAAGCTTAGCTTTGCAGTTCATTTGGAAACGAGAATACGATTGAACGCGAGGTGCTCGAGCTCAGCTCGACACGTCGAGCTCAGCTCGACACGTCAAGCTCAGCTCAAAAAATAAATAGTCGGTAGACTATTTACATCCAAAAGAAATGAGAATCCATTATCGACGACGAAATAAGCCAGTAGTGCAGGGGCTCGTGTATCGCGCAAACCAGCGCATCCGAGTACCCGAAGTTCGCGTGATCGATGACGAAGGCGAAATGCTTGGTGTCATGACCACGGAAAAAGCACTACACATTGCGAAGGAGCGTGAACTTGATTTGATCGAAGTTTCGCCAAAGGCAAATCCGCCTGTATGTCGCATCATGGATTACGGCGCATTCAAATATCAAAAGGATAAGGAAATGCGTAGCCAAAAGGCAAACGCGAAGAAAGTTGAAGTAAAAGGGATCCGGCTTTCCGTGAAAATGGGTGAACACGATCGCAATGTTCGTCTCCAAAAAGCCCTTAGCTTCCTAAAAGCTGGTCAAAAACTCAAAATAGAGTTAATGCTCCGAGGACGGGAGAAAGCACATGGAGACTTGGCAATTCAACGTATTCGTGATTTCATTGCAGAACTTGAAGCTCAAAATCCACTTTCCATTGAGCAGGAGGTCAAACGTCAGGCCGGAAATGTTTCGGCAATTGTCGCTTCAAAAGGGTAATAATTGAAAAACGTGAAGTATGAAAACCAAATCGCGCAAAACAATCGTCAAACGAATTAAGATGACCAAAACGGGAAAACTCCTGAAACGCTATGGCGGACAGGATCATTTTAATGCACGCGAATCCGGCAACACCACGCGCAAGAAGCGTCGTGACAAAACCGTTTCCAAAGCATTTGCACGAAACATCAAAATGTTAATGAGCGGATATAAATCGTAATTTCTGATACTGGATAGAAACCAATAACTACTATGCCTCGAGTCAAACGTGGGACGCAGCACGTAAAGCGTCGAAAGAACATTCTCGCCCGAACAAAGGGAATGATGTGGGGTCGTAAATCAAAAATACGACTCGCGCGTGTTGCTGCGCTGAAAGCCGGTGTATACGCATATCGCGATCGTCGAAACAAAAAACGATCCATGCGTCGTTTAAGCCAAGTCCAAATCAATGCCGGAGTTCGTGAACTTGGAACAAGCTACTCGCGCTTCATCAATGCTCTCAAACTAAAAAATATTGCTCTAGACCGCAAAGTCCTCTCACAGATGGCCCAGAAATATCCAAAGGTTTTTGAAAAGATTGTGAAGGGCTAAAAGGAAGAGAAAAAAGAGATTTTAATAAAAGAGCGCTCAACGCTCTTTTTTGGTATACTAAATAACGAAAATATTTATATGCCAAATTTTGAAAATACAAACGTTGTTCGCGAGGTACCTCCGCCATTGCCAGCTGAGGCGGTAGCGCCAAACCCGAAGCGAAATCATCGCTCACGTCGAAACATTCCGAAACCACTTAGCAATACTGAAAAAGCGTGGTTTGATACACCAAAGAAAAAACAGGAATCAGATGAGTTTCCTGAAAGTGAACGAGTTGAAACAGCTGAGGCAATCATGAAGCTCAAAAAACCTCAGATGGAGGTAGGGCCGAAAGTCATACTGAGCCCCGAGGCCGCAAAAACACGCGAACAACATCAACGAGAGAAACAAGAACAAGAACGAGTTGAGAAAGTTCACGAAATCCAAACTCAACTGCGAGGAAACGGTGTTGAAAAAATTGCGCGTCGAAGTGAAAATGAACGTTCTCTTGTAAACGACATCGTTCAAGAAATGCGTACGCACATCGATCGTGGTGATGCAACGGAATCGACATTAGGACACTATCGTCGCGAGTTAGTTGATCTTCAATCCGCCATTGAACAACTCCAAAGTCAGGCACTCGAATCAGACCACGGAACAAAAGGAATTGCTGCGTCACATGAAATAAATGAGATCATGTCGGCAAATTTTGAAGCACTGACAAAGATTAGCTCCGCTCTTCACGCAAGTAAGCTTGAACGTGGCGCCGCCCAAAAAGAATTATCCCCATTCACAACCGTTGCCAATATTCCGGAAGGAGAAAAATCCGCAAAAATGGTTGAGGAATCAATTGAAGAGAAGTATGGCGCTGATCCCGAGGCTCTTCGCGCTGGCGGTGGTTCATTTTTGAAGCGTACTCTTTTCAATTTTCGACACTGGCTTGCGCAAAAAACAAATCAAAAATCTGAGTACGATCACTACCGTGATGCAAAAACTCGAGAGTATGCGCAAAAGAACGTTCCTCCAGCTCCGACAACCTCACCTGAACCCGAAGAAGAAGATCTCATTCCAAAACCCCTTGAATCTCTCGTTCAAGAACTGGAAACCTCTGAACGGCTCACAAAAAAAATATCAATTGAAGACGCCCGTCAGCTCGTTCCACGCGCATCTCAACTTTGGGATTTTGTGAACAGACGAATAAATGAAAAACCAACAGCGCTTACAGCCATTGATTCAGCCATCAGTACGTACAACCTTGAATCTGATCAAGCACCGGCAACAGCATTTGTACTTCTCGTCGGAAAATTCTTAGATCTTCGAGACAACGAAAAAGATATCGAGGGCTCACGTCGCATTTTGAAAGACATCCAACGGATAAGTTCAACGCTTGGCATTCAAGGAAGCGCGCTCCTTGAACAAGCAATCAGCCAAAGTCGATCACGTATTACAGACGCAACCAGTGGCGCGCGACGACGCGGTGCGACAACATCCGCACGGCAGGTTCGATCGAAATTCTAATCATAAAAAACAAAAAACCCGAGTCAATGACATCGGGTTTTTTCAATGAAATTATTTTCGTGTCCGTATTTCCTCTTGCAGTGCTTGAATCAGATCTGATTGTAACGCCATCTCCTGATCCTCTTTTCCATATCGTCGAACGGTAAGTTTGCCACCTTCCATCTCTGTATCTCCGACCACGAGCATAACCGGAATCTTTGATTTCTCCGCATTTCGAATTTTCTTTCCAACCGAATCAGTTGCATCATCAATCGTCGTACGAAGATCTGCCGTTTGCATCTCCGCGAGAAGTGACTGTGCGAATTCGATATGTCGATCCGCAACCGGTAAAATCCGTACCTGCTCCGGTGCAAGCCAAAGCGGGAACGCTCCTGCATAGTGCTCAATGAGAATAGACAAGAATCGCTCAATCGAACCCATGATGGCCGCATGAATCATAACGACACGCTCATGCTCCCCTTGTTCATTCACGCAGTATAAATCAAAACGATCGGGCATGTTCATGTCTAATTGAATTGTTGCAACTTGCCATGTTCTGCCGATTGAATCCTTTGCAATAAAATCAATTTTCGGTCCATAGAACGCAGCCTCGCCCAATGCCTCGGTCGCTTCCGCTCCTTTTTCTTTCGCGAGATTTCGTAACGCATCCTCCGCAGACATCCATACTTCCGACGTCCCAAGATAATTCTCGATCTTTTTCGGATCATGAAAGGACAAACGAACCTGCAAATCTCCAAATCCAACCGTTCCGTAAAACGTTTCAATAATTTCCCAAATTTTCAGCATTTCCTCCTGTACTTGATCACGTCGACAAAACACGTGCGCATCATCTTGTGTAATACATCGAACGCGCGACAGCCCTTGGAGTTCCCCTGTTTGCTCGTCACGATACACCATGGTTGTGTTTGCATATCGCTGTGGCATTTCTCGATAGCTGTGCATCTTCCGCGCAAAAATCTGCGTATGGTGCGGACAGTTCATGGGCTTCATTGCAAAGATATGCCCTTCTCGAGTTTCAATCTTAAACAGCTCATCTTTAAACTTTTCCCAGTGTCCGCTTCGTTCGTATAAATCTTTTTTTGTAATGTGAGGAATCTCAACGCGTTCATAACCTTTTGCCTTTCGCAAACTCCAAACATATTCATCCAGCACATTCCGAATGACGGTTCCGCGTGGAGTCCAAAGCGGAAGCCCCGGACCAACAAGGTCAGAAAAGACAAAAAGATCTAACTGGCTTCCCAGCTTTCGGTGATCACGTTTTTCAGCTTCTGCGAGCATTAAAAGATGCTCACGTAACTCAGCATCTGTTGCAAAAGCGAAACCGTACATTCGTTGCATCTGAGGATTTTCCACCTTTCCTCGCCAATATGCACCTGAAACTTTCGTTAATTTCCACGCCCCAATCTGTGACGCTTTTTCAACATGAGGCCCACGACATAAATCCACGAACGGACCCATGCGGTATACGGACACGGTGTCCGGTTTTTCTGCATCAATATCCGCAGATTCTTCTTCAGATAATTTCGTTGTTCCTCGATTCTTCAAATCATGTAAAAGCTCCACTTTATACGTTTGCCCTAGCGATTCAAAAAGTGAGATCGCCTCGTCAATCCCCATCTCTTCACGAACAAACTCCGGATTTTCTTTTACGATCCGCTTCACTTCGCTTGAAATCGCATCCAAATCCTCGGTTGTCACCGGTCGACCAATATCAATATCATAATAAAATCCGTTGTCCACGACTGGGCCAACTCCGAATTTAGCGTGTGTGAACAGCCGTTGAACTGCGGCGGCCAAAACATGTGCAGCGCTATGTCGACGTGTTTCGATAGGAAATTCCATATTTTTTGAAATAAGTATGAGAACAATTTCTCGCAAAGTCTATAAAATCAACAGGTGCTGACTTTCTGGACTGAATACAATCTTCTCTTAAAATCCGCGTTTATTCAATGATGACCTCAATTCTCCCCTTTTGAGATGGAAGTCTACGAGCCCAAGATGGACGAAGTGTAATTTCGACAAACTCCGTTCCAGGAACATTTAACAGCTTTTGCTTTGCTTCTTCAACCCCCAATCCTGCAACCTCCTCGGGCAAGAGAAGTGGGCTCTGTCCGGTCAATCGAGATGACGCTTCCGCATCCACACGAATCTGGGCTTCATGAAGCGCTGTGTTCACCTCTTCTAATTTATAGACAATGTGTTGCGAATCCAATTCAACAAGTTCGCGACCTTCAGGCATCTTATCTCGCAATTTCGCTCGAACAAACGCATCCATGTCTGCACGCTGATAAAAAACAGCTTGCACGTTTAATTTCACTTGCGCAAGAAACGCATCTGTTTCTTGTCCTGCTTTTACATTTGCCTTCTCCTCAATCGTGTCCACAACATACACTCCCATCCAGCACGATGTTCCGGTGCATGCATCATCAAGCTGTTGATCAGAAAGACCGGCTTCAACCGCAAGCGAAGATTTTGCCTGCTGAAGAACAATCATTTCGAGCGAACGTTTTGCTTCATCAATATCTTGCTTCGTGACGGCTTTTCGATTTGATGCTTGTCCTTCAAAATCGGCAAGCGCCTCAGCCTGAATAAGTGGCTGTAAATCAATCCAAAGACCCGGAATCGTGAGCTTCGTTCCCTTTGCGATGAGATACTCACTTCCTTCTCCGTCAGAATACACTTCCACATCAACGCTCCCCCCAAGCGGTACGGTGACCGTTCTGTTTATCCGAAACAATTTATCATCCGCTGTAAGAAGTCGCGTACTTTTAATAAGAGGCTGATCTTTTGAATATCGATTTGTAATTCGAACACGCCCCGTCGTAGTTGTCACGATGGAAGATGTTGCGCCCTCTTTCACTGAGAATTCCTGAATTTTATCAAACACACCCTCGACAATCCGAGCGTGAAGTTTCCCCTCTGTCGGCTGTTCCGCAAGTCCAACCGACGTCTCTAATCGCGTTGTTTCACGCTGAACCTGAACGCGAACCGTCGCGTGTGTCATTGTCATCCACACAGCGATCCCCACAACGAAGCCTGTAAACCCCAAAAAAGCAAAGGCAATATTTCGATACAGACGAGAAGATGGAGGCGCTGACGGAAAACTCTGTCGAGATGTCGTGCGCTGGGTATGTCGATTAATCATAGAACCGTACAATGATATCACACTTGAATAAGATGAACCGTCCCCTTTCCTAAAACCGACTCTAATGCACGAGTCACTTCATGGCTCACGGTAATCCGCGAGGATGATCGAATTCGGCGAGGGCCAGACTGGTCATCAATCATAAAATACACAGGAAGATCACCGGGGCTGCTCTCAAAAATCGTTCGTAACTCACGAAGAACCCCGTCTGGCAACGAAGCGCGAACATGAATCGCAACAGCCGGAATCTTCTCCTCCTCGATGCCATGCACCGCAGTGTCTGGCACCAAAGTGCCAGGCTGGTCTGTTCCGCGAATTTGATCAATATTTTCCGGTGTTAAAACATACGCCGTTTCCACCAAGAAACTGAAGCGATCATCTTTTTTTGACACGCGCCCCGAAAGGACAAGTGGCGTATCAAGCTCCCACAACTCCGGTCGCTCTTTATACACACGCGGAAATACGACCGCCTCAATATCTCCGCGGGTATCCTCGATGCGCGCAAAAAGCATTGGTTCACCCTTTTTCGTTAAAATCTTTTTTGTCATGGTGATAATCCCGCCGGTTCTCACCTTTTTTTCTTTTGTGTACTCAGAAAGTTCATTTACCGGAATACAAAAATCTCCGAGCTTTGCCTCAAGCTCACGAAATGGATGATCAGACACATACAGCCCCAACAGTTCACGCTCCCACGCCAAACGCTCACGATTTGTCACCAACGGTGCCGGACGAAGATGAAGACCCATTGGGGAATTCTCCTCCACTCCCGTTCCAGCGAAAAGATTAAACTGCCCACTTGATGTTTCTTTTTGCCGTTCACGTGCGTATGAAAGAATATACTCAATGTTGTAGTACAAACTGTTTCGCTCACCGAATCGATCCATCGCGCCGGAACGAACCAAGCATTCCAATGTTCTTCGATTCATCACGCGTGACGGAACGCGCGAAATAAAATCATCCAGAGTTTCAAATCCACCTTTTTCTTTTCGCTCTCGCACAATATCCGCAACAACATCTTCACCAAGTCCTTTGATCGCATGCAACCCAAATCGAATTGTGTTTGTTCCTTTTACAACAGAAAAACCCGAAAAAGATTCGTTCACGTCTGGCGCCAAAACGTCTAACCCCATGTGCCGACACTCTTCAATTTCAATCGTAACGCGATCCAAATTCTGCGAATCCGAGTTTAACAATGCCGCCATAAAACACTCTGGCCAATGTGCTTTCAAGTACGCGGTTTGATACGCGATCATGGCATAACACGCCGCGTGCGATTTATTAAATCCATATGCGGCAAACTCTTCAAATTGTTGAAAGATCTCTTCTGCAATCTTAGATTCCACTCCATTTTTCACAGATCCCTCGATAAATTTCGTACGCATCTTTCCCATGAGTGCTGCGATTTTCTTTCCCATGGCCTTTCGAAGCGTATCCGCTTCACCGCCCGTAAAGCCGGCCATATCTTTTGATACTTGCATCACCTGTTCCTGATAGACAGGGATCCCGTACGTGTTTGCGAGCGCGTTTTCTAAAAGCGGATGTGCGTACGTGATTTTTTCTCGCTTGTGTTTTCGTTTGATGAATGAATCAATAAACTGCATTGGTCCCGGTCGATACAATGCAACCATGGCGATCACATCTTCAATCTGTGAAGGCTTTAAGGCTCGAATATATCGTTTCATTCCACCAGACTCCAATTGAAACACGCCTGTTGTTTCTCCACGTCCCAAAAGAGCGTACGTTTCTTCATCATCCAACGGGATCGCATCCACATCCACTGTTACGCCGTGCACAGCCTTCATAATCTCCAAACATTCTCGGATGACCGTAAGGTTTGATAATCCCAAAAAGTCCATCTTGAGGAGTCCAACGCCTTCCGCCGCGTTCAATGAATATTGCGTCACCTGTTCAACGTCGCCTCCCTGCGCTTTTTGTAATGGGGCATATTCCACAAGAGGCTTTGGTGAAATCACAATGCCACACGCGTGCTGAGATGCATGACGCGCCGTTCCCTCAAGTCGAATTGCGAGGTTCACCAATTCCTTCACCCGCGGATCACTCTGCACAAGATCTCTTAATTCCGGATGTTCAACCACGGAAACTTTCAGCGGAATATGTCGCCCTTGCACTGGCGGTGGGATTGCCTTTGCAACACGATCCACCTCCTGAAACGTCCATCCAAGAACACGCCCAACATCACGAACGGATGCGCGTGCCGCCATCGTTCCAAATGTGATAATACCGGCAACATGCTCTTGTCCGTATTTTTGAGTTACATAATCGATCACCTCCCCACGACGCTCGTCATCAAAATCAAGATCGATATCAGGCATGGACACACGATCCGGATTTAAGAAACGTTCAAAGAGTAATCCGTAACGCAAAGGATCAAGGTTTGTAATTTTTAACGAATACGCCACGATGGATCCCGCCGCTGACCCACGACCCGGACCAACCACAACACCCTGCTTCTTTGCCCAGACCACATAATCCGAAACAATCAAAAAGTAGGATGCAAATCCCATGCGTGCAATTGTTTCCAATTCAAATGCAAGACGCTCCGTTGCTTCAGATGAAACACCATCCGGATACCGTTCTTTCAATCCTTCTCCGCACAGTATTTTTAAATGCTCGTCTGGTGTCGCGCCACCCGGAACATCAATCATCGGCAAATGCATTTCTCCCAACTCAATCTCGACGTTACAACGATCTGCGATTTTTCGTGTGTTTTCAATGGCTTCCGGAATTGACGCAAAGGCGGTGACCATTTCCTCAGGTGATGACAACGAGTGATCCACGCCCGAAATGGAATACCGATTCACATCAGAAAGTAATTTTCCATCATGAATACACTGCAGTGCATCCTGCGCCTCATTATCATCTGAACGAAGATAGTGAACGTCTTTTGTTGCCACAAGCGGAGCACCCGTGACTTTCGAGAGAGCGACCAATTGCTCATTTACCTCAATCTGAGATGGTGAATCCGGATGATGAACAAGCTCCAGAAAAAAGTTCTCTCTCCCAAAAATATTCTGATATTCACGAATCAATTCGGTCGCGCGATCCGTATCGTGCGCAATAAGCGCCTTTGGAATTTCTCCTTTCAAGCACCCGGATAATGCGATCAACCCTTTTCCAAGTTCGCGAAGGATCTCTTTATCCATTCGAGCCTTATAATAAAATCCTTCCAAAAATGATCTGGAAACCAATTTTAATAAATTTTTATACCCCTCGTTTGTTTCCGCGAGGAGCGTGAGGTGATGCATCTGGCTATCAATGCGCGCACGTCGATCCGTCATGCGATTTTGCGCAATGTTTGCCTCGACTCCAATGATCGGCTTTATCTCCGCCTTTTTACACGCTTGAAAAAAGGAAACCGCGCCATACAATCCTGCGTGATCTGTAAGCGCGAGCGCGTCATACCCCTGTTCTTTCGCATATCCAACAATATCCCCCACATCGCCCATGGCATCCGAAAGGGAATACATGGAATGAACGTGTAGGTGAATAAAGGGAGACTTTTGCATAGGAAGATCTTAAATGCTGAGCTCATCTCTGGCAATTCATAAAAAAAGAGACCCACACGTGGATCTCGAGATAGACGGCAACACTTGTTGCTCGGGCTATTTGCCCGCCTTTGTTTTTTTCTCCCTTTTCTCCGAACGACCCGTTCCGTCTGTCTTCTTGAGAAAATCTTCAGCGACTTTTCGGATATCCTTCGACAAATAACAACTCCCTCCAAAATCCTTCCTCGTGCTTATCGCAGTGGCGACTTCCCTTGCTGGAGCGGTCAGACCAAGATCACGAGATGCCTCAAGCACTTTTCGTATAACATCGAGGGAGCACATCACAAGCTGATCGCTTTTCAAAACGAATTCCATGTCGACCCTCGCCAAGTATGCCACTTCTTTTTCATGGATACGTGCAACGTCGTCTTTCAACGCCTCCGTGTTCAGCGTAATGGTCGCGGATCGTACAAATCGCATCCTGACAAGACCACTCAAACCGCTGAGATCCGGCACGATCTCAATCCATGCATCCGTTGGACAAAAAACCGTCCGCGCTTCTCCTTCGCAAAGACCGGTAAACGCATAATGAAGTGCTGTGTCGCCCTTTAACACACCGAGGAACAAAAAGTTTCCCCAAGCAACGACACAGACACAATCCCTTTTGAGCTGATACTCCATCTTCTGCCTCCTCTGAGTTTCAAGTGGATGCCGAGCCTAATCAAAAAATACAAAAAAGTCAAGGGAAAACCCTGACTCATGCTGATTGCGTTGAGATCTTTTAAGATTCTTTTCCTTTTTTCTTCTTCTTTGTATCCGTAAACTTTTCCATCAAAAACTCTCCTCCCTTCGCCGCCCACCCAGCGTACGTCATTGCATTATGCATTCCGTCACGAAGTGTTTCGATCGCTTCCTGCACACGTTCAACCTGTTTTGTCGTTGCATCAATAATCCGATTTGCACGTTTAAAAAATCCACCAAACTGGTACAACGCAAGACACAAAAAAATCGAGATCCACAAAAAACCAATTGCAAGAACAAGATACAAAATATCAAGAGAAGAATACATATCAACAGTATACTATACATTCACAGTTCTCAGTACTCCGGGCGGAGCGCAAGACGCGTAGCGTGGAGCGCAAAGTCCATAAAGTCATCCACCTTCCAACCTCTCCCTTAAAAAAACGGACACCCCGTGTCCCAGTTTCATCCAAACCCCAAATTCCCTTCAAAGAAAATCGGATGTCCGACATCCGCTAAGGCTAGATTATTCTGTCATCCCCGTGAAAACGGGGATCCAGGATCAAAGAGTAATTCCTATTTAGATAAAGCGCACCATTTGATCCTGGGTCCCCGGGTTAAACCCG
>JANLIO010000034.1 GCA_024654265.1 bacterium
GAGCCCTTTCGTCCAATGAGTCCGATAATCATATTGTGCATAGGTTAGCGAGCGCGTCGAAACGTTGCAAATACAAAAAACACCTCGATTTTTTGTCGAGGCGTTTTTATTCTTTCTGTTAGGTGGCGGAACCGATATCGATTCGAATTGCTGGTCCCATCGTTGAAGTGATGACAGCGTTTTTGATGTACACGCCTTTTGCTTTTGCAGGCTTCACTTTTCGAATGGTTGCAAGGAGCGTCTGGAAATTTTCCGTAAGCTTTGCATCTTCGAGCGATGTTTTACCGATGACTTGATGAACGTTCCCTGTGGCGTCACTCTTGATGGTCACCTTTCCACGCTTCAACTCTTCGATCATCTTCACAACGTTTGGTCCGACTGTTTCTGTCTTTGGGTTTGGCATGAGTCCTTTTGGCCCCAAGATTTTCGCGATCTTCGCGAGCTTAATCATCATGTCCGGTGTTGCAACAGCAACTTCAAAATCAACTTTTCCGGTACGTGACAATTCCTCAATCATTTCTTCACCGCCGACGAGATCGGCTCCCGCTTCTGTTGCTTCTTTCATTTTATCCGCGCTAACAAAGGCGGCGATCTTTTTTGTCTTTCCAATGGAATGGGGGAGGACAACGGTTGTGCGAATTTGTTGATCACTCTGACGGACATCAATTCCTAATCGGAAATGAACTTCGACAGAACTTTCAAATTTCGTCTTCGCTGTTTCTTTTACTAACGTTAATGCATCCGCAAGGTCGTACACCTTTTTTGGATCAATGTTCTTTTTCAACTCCTGATATCGTTTGCTTCGTGCCATATAATAAGCGTGGTTCAGGCGGTCCGACAAAGGTCGAACCTCCCACAATTAAGATTTAATGTAACGCGAGGTTACCTTTTTTAAACGAAAAGGTCAAGGCGAGGGATCAACACTGTTCAAAATGGAGGTTAAGACCGTCAATGCATCAGGATGTTGTATGGCGTTGTAGTTGTAAAAGACGATATCGCCGATAACGTCGCTGGAGATAAGGACAAGACGGGTGTTTGGATCAAGATCAAAGAGATCATCCGGATCCGCGACCGGCTGTTTGTACGCAATGGAGAAACGTACGCCATGAGCGTTTGTATATTCCTCGTTTTTTATTTCTTCGTATCCCTCGAGCCCAAACGCTTTTGCCGTATTGATGTTGAATAAAATGCCTGGCTCCGACGTGAAGGTTAAGCCGTTGATTGTTTCTTGCGTCCAGCGCCCGGGAAATTCGATACGATAACTTCGGTTGGGATCATCAAACGGTGGCTGTCGTCCTTCGAATATCGTTTTGTTCGCATCTCTCATCTCCTCGATTTTTTCTTCAAACATCACCCGATCCGCATCCATCTGTGATTTGACGGACGTGATCTCCAAGTGGAGTGCGCGGGAGTCGGAATCGAGTTTCCAATAGAGAAGTCCAACGCCAAGGACGATGAGAGTAATGAGGACGATGTGCCACACAATGGATGACGCTTTCTTGGCCGGTTCTGTTGCCGGCATTTGCATTTCTTCGGGCATGGGATTGGTTCGTTATTCGTGGTAGTGGGTAACTGATGGAAGTGTAACATAAAAGACAGTATTCGTTTGGCAGTAGGCCAAGGTCACTGTTTGTATATTTCATGGTTTCCTATGGCGATGAGAATGACTTGATCGGGTTTGACGTATTCGAACAGGATCCGTATGTGATAATTCACTGAAAAAGAGTAGATACCTGTGAGTGAACCTTTGAGTTTATGAATTTTAAGTCGTTTATGATTCTTTTTGTCGGAAAACGCTTCAATCGCCTCAAATGATTCTTCCTGAATTTCAGGAGTAAGTGATTTGAATTTGCGAAGAAAGTGCGGAGTATATCCGATTTTCATATCGGCTCAGGATATTTTTTTAATAATTGTACGTAAATTCCCATAAACAACCTTACCTTCTTTTATCTCTTTTTTTGATTGAAGAATATCCATGATTGCGTCTTCTTCTGCCTGACGCAACAAAGCGCGTCGCACTGCGTCGGCTTTATTCGTTGCTTTGCCACAGCGAACAAGACCATCAATGTATTCTTCAAGTCGAGCGGTAAGGGGGACGGAGAGTGTTGACATATGATATTTTAATATGAAATCATCATATATTATACATAACAAAAAAGCAAGGTTTTATATCTTGCTTTTTTGCGTTCTTTTTTAAACAACCGTCAATCCCATCTGCTTCGCTGTTCCTTCAACTTGCGCCATGGCTGATTCAACCGTGTGGCAGTTCAAATCCGGCATTTTTTCTTCGGCGATTTTTCGGATTGCAGCTTTGGAAATGGTTCCAACCTTCTCAAGGTTTGGTTTTCCTGAACCCTTTTTGATCTTTGCCGCTTTTTTTAACATCTCTGCAACCGGAGCGATCTTCAAGATAAAGCTAAACGATCGATCTTCGAAAATTGTGATGATACACGGGACAACGTCACCGCGACGATCAGCTGTTGCTGCGTTAAATTGCGAACAAAAATCTTGGATGTTCAATCCATGAGGCCCGAGGGCTGTTCCAACCGGAGGCGCAGGTGTTGCTGCGCCACCAACGACTTGGAGTTTTACAACTGATTTTACTTTTTTTGCCATATGCGTTTTACGAAAGTGTTCGTGATTGATGTTCTTGGACGACGAGAAGCGCATCGTTCAAGAGGTCATCACGACCTGCATCGTGCTAAATCTTCTTGATCTGAGTGAAGTCGAGCTCCAAAGGTGTTTCTCGACCAAACATTGATACAAGAACTTTTACCTTTCCGCGTGATCCGTCAACTTCCACAACCTTTCCTTCAAATCCTTTGAAAGGGCCATCGCCAATTTTCACTGGCATCCCTTCTTGAATATCAATCGTGAATGAAAGTTCTTCCTCGCTTCCACTCATGCGACTCATAAGGCTGTCGACTTCGGCTTGTGAAAGAGGGGATGGCGTTGTTCCGGTTCCGATGAAACCCGTTACGTTCGGTGTGTTTCGTACGACGTACCATGAATCGTCCGTCACAATCATCTCGACAAGAACGTAACCAGGGAAAACTTTTTCCTCAACAACTTTTCGTTTTCCATTTTTGACCTTGATTTTTTTCTCAGTCGGAACAATGACCTCAAAAATGCGGTCTTGCATTCCAAGAGATGAAATACGGCGTTTCAAGTTTGTTGAAACGTTTTCTTCATATCCGGAGTAGGTGTGGATTGCGTACCACTGTCTACCGAGATCAAGGGTTTGTTTAGCCATACGATAAAATACAAATTTGTGGGTTCAGGTTGAAAGCGATTTATTGGGCGGGGACAACGACAGGAAGATTACCTGCGCCATCTACGGCATTTAGATCAATAGGGATAGATTCGTCTGTTTCAGGAAGGGTAACGTCGATGCTTCCGTCTGCATTCGTCGTCTCAAGTTCCGGTACAATCGCCGGAGCGCTTGGTTCTTGGGTCGCAGATACGGAACTTCCACGTACGAGTGTCGCGTCAACGAGTTTTCCAAGTCCAAAGTCAAGACTTGCGAAAAAGATAGCAACGAAAAGGCTGACTCCGGTAACAAGAGCGCTATAACGAATTGTCTCTTGGCGAGATGGCCATGTGACTTTTTTCAGCTCGGATACGGATGAACGAAGATAAGAATTCAATGATTTGAGAGGATTCATAGGTTTCTAAAAAGCCCTTCCTGGGCTCAGGGAAAAATGTACCTTAATTCTAACGATTTTGCAAGGGGAAAGATCAAACGTCCAAATTCGCTTGTTTTGCGTGTGTTTGGATGAACTTTTTTCGCGGAGCAACCTCAGATCCCATGAGCGTGTCAAAGGTTTCATCGGCAATTTGGGCATCATCGATCGTCACGAGCTTCATGACACGATTTTCCGGGTTCATTGTTGTTTCCCAAAGTTGATCCGGATTCATTTCACCAAGACCCTTATATCGTTGGATGTTAATGCCACCCTTTAGTTTTGCAACGTCATCATCGCCATTTTCGTTTTCTTGTTCTTCAACGACATCCTCTTTTGTTTCAGTCTTTGACTTCTTTTTGTCGTCAGCCGTTTTTTGAAATTTTGAGATAATCTCGTCACGTTCCGTTTCGCTGAATGCGTAGTGGGCTTCTTTTCCTTTTGCAACGCGATACAACGGAGGTTGTGCGATAAAAAGATGACCGTTGGAAACAATTTCGGGGAAGTAGCGGAAAAAGAGTGTGAGTAGAAGCGTTCGGATGTGTGAACCGTCCACATCGGCGTCCGTCATGATAATGATTCGGCGATAGCGGAGTTTATCCAATTCAAATTGTTCCGCGATGTTTGTTCCGAGCGCAATAATCAAACTTTTGATTTCATTGTTTCCGAGCATTCGATCCAAGCGTGCGCGTTCCACGTTTAAGATTTTTCCACGTAATGGAAGGATGGCTTGGAACTCACGATTTCGACCTTGCTTTGCCGATCCACCAGCGGAATCTCCCTCTACGATGTAAAGCTCTGTGTTGTCTTTGTCTCGACTGGAGCAATCCGCAAGTTTTCCGGGAAGCGCAAAACCTTCGAGCGCACCTTTTCGGAGAACGGTTTCGCGAGCTGCACGAGCTGCCGCGCGTGCGCGTTGAGCAAGAATACATTTCCCAAGGATCGCTTCAGCATCTCGTGGGTGTTCTTCAAGATACGTTGCAAGCGCTTCATTTAAAACCGTTTCGACAATGCCACGCACTTCCGGATTTCCGAGTTTTGCTTTTGTCTGACCTTCGAATTGCGGTTCTGGAATCTTAATCGAGATCACGGCTGTCATTCCTTCGCGAACATCTTCTCCGGTGAGGTTGAGATCTTTTTCTTTGAGGATATTTTTACTTCGCGCATACGTATTCAAGACGCGTGTCAATGCGCTTCGGAATCCCATCACGTGCGATCCGCCTTCCGGATTGTAGATGTTGTTCGTGAATGCGTAGAGATGCTCCGAGTATTCATCCGTATACTGAATCCCAACTTCAACCATGGCATCATCAACCTGTTTCTCAACGTAGAAAACGTTTGGATGTTTCGCGTGTTTCGTGTGATTCAAATGCCGAACATAGGATGCGACGCCACCTTCAAAATAAAACCCGTATGTTTCAATCGGGGACTTTCGAGCGTCGTGAGCGCGAAGATTGATCCCTTTTGTGAGGTAACATTGCTGACGGAAATGTTCGACAATTCGTGTCCAATCAAAAACAATGGTCGAAAAAATATCCGGATCCGGTTTAAACGTAATCGTTGTTCCGTGCGCTTTGCTGGTTCCGATTTTCTTTACTTTTCCTTTTGGAATTCCACGCTCGTACCGTTGCATGAATTTTCCACCGTCACGCTCAACAACTGCTTCCGTCCATTCGGAAAGAGCATTCACAACAGAAACACCAACACCGTGAAGTCCGCCGGAGACTTTGTATCCGCTGTCTGCTTCACCGAATTTTCCACCGGCATGAAGCTTTGTCATGACAAGCTCAAGCGCGGATACTTTTTGTTGTTTGTGAATGTCGACTGGAATTCCACGACCGTTATCGATGACGGAAACGGAGCCATCTTTATTCAAGGTGATGGAGATCAAGTCGGCGTGTCCGGCCATAGCTTCATCAAACGAGTTGTCGACGACTTCCCAGATAAGGTGATGTAGTCCATCCGGCCCCGTGGATCCGATGTACATTCCCGGGCGCTTTCGTACCGGCTCAAGACCCTCAAGAACCGAGATTTGTTCCGCACCGTAGGAACCGGCTTTTTTCTTTTTTTCTGGTGTTTTTGGCATACGTATAGATCGGAGAAAAGAGATTCATTGATCGTGATGATCTTCTTAATATCGAAAAGATTTTATCGGGAATCCACCTAAAGAGCAAGGGGATGATATACTAAGAAGGATCTTGGTAGAGAAAGGCTGAGTGCTGTGAACATTCTATTCGTTTTCATGAATAACGATATTTCAATCGGAGGATATACCGAAGGTGAACTCAAGTTCGCTTCTTTTTGGGTGCGACATGGTTTCGCGTTGCGAAATGCACTTCGTTGGTTTGTGATTACCATTAATATTTGCACGTGGGGCTATGTTGCATGGACGCTCGTGGATGTTTTTGCGCTTTCATATCCGCGTGAATCCAGATTAACACAAGACATGATCCGGAATCAGCTCGCTGTGGATGGTCTCGGAACGGACGCGCCGGCTCAAATAAAAAGTGAACAAGTCCGCGTGTTTGCGGGTACGGATGGACGGCTGAATCTTGCGGTCGATATTCATAATCAAAATGAACAGTGGTGGGTTGAATTTTCTTATTTGTTTAATGTCGCGGGTGAGCAAACGCCACGGCATACCGGTTTTATTATGCCGGGGGAGTCGACTATTTTAACGGAACTCGGTTTTCGACCTGGGTCGCAGGGCGCACGGGTTGCGGAACTTGTTGTTGATGATGTGCGTTGGCACCGTGTTGATCCAAGTGTTGTTAACGGAAGATACGCAGATTATCAAAATGATCATTTTGGAGTCACATTTGAAAATATCAAGTTTGATCGCCTTACTGTGAATGATGGGCAAGTGGGGCAAACGTCGTTTGATCTTGTGAATCACGGAGCGTACGGATTTTGGAACCTTGATCTTGCGGTTCAAGTTCTGCGTGGCGGTGCTGTCCTTGCCGTGAATAAAATTACGTTCACAAATATTGTTCCTGGGGAGACTCGGCATGTGGAGCTTCCGTGGTTTGAATCCCTCCCGCCTGTCACGGAAACAAGAATCACACCGATTGTGAATTTTCTTGATCCGAACAGTTATCTTCCAACCGATCGTTTTTAATTTTTTGATCTTGTGGCAAGGTGAGGGTATGAAACGGGGGATAGAGACTTTTTTGCGGTTTGATGGACCGCTTCTCTTTAGCGCAGTGACATTAACTGTGTTTGGATTATTGGCGTTGTATGGCGTTGCAATCTCTCGCGATTCTGCAGACTTTCTTCAATTCAAAAAGCATATCATCGCGGCAGTGATCGGATTCGCGCTTGTCGCAGGATCGGCGTTTATCGATTACCGCCAACTTCGTTCATTTGCGTTACCGCTTTTTATTGCGGGCGCGTTGTTGCTGGCGAGCGTATTGATTTTCGGTGAGACAATTCGTGGGACGCGGGGATGGTTTATCATCGGTCAGCTCTCATTTCAGCCTGTTGAAATTGCAAAAATAATTCTCATTCTTTTTTTGGCGGCGTATGTATCTCGACATTCGCATACACGCATGGGGTGGATTCCACTGGTTGGGAGCGGATGCGCTACCGCGTTTTATGTTGGACTTGTGATGCTCCAGCCGGATTTTGGTTCAGCGGTTGTGATGATTGCGGTGTGGTTTGTGATGGTTTTATTCGCCGGACTTCCAAAACGGGCGCTTTTAATCCTCGTTGCATCGTTTATTACGATTGGTGTCTTGATGTGGAGTTTTGTACTCGCGCCATATCAGAAAAATCGTATTCGTTCTTTTGTTGATCCAATGGCGGATCCACGAGGCGCGGGGTACAACGTGACGCAGGCGCGTATCGCGATTGGTTCGGGCGGTTTATTCGGAAAAGGGTTGGCGGAGGGATCGCAATCGCGTCTGCACTTTTTACCGGAAGCTTCAACGGATTTTGTTTTTTCTGTTATTGGAGAAGAACTTGGTTTTGCCGGCATCTTGCTTCTCTTGGGGCTTTTTGCGCTCCTCCTTTTTCGTCTCATCCATATCGCGCGACAGATTCAGGATCCGTTCGGTCAATTGATTCTTGTTGGATTAGTTTCGTTTATCGCGTTCCATCTTCTTGTGAATGCAGGGATGAATGTGGGGATTATGCCCGTAACAGGTATTCCGCTTCCGTTCCTTTCAGCCGGATCCTCATCTTTGTTGGTAGCATTTTTAGCTGTCGCCCTTGCTGAGGCGATTGCCATTCAACGCATGCCTGCGGCGTTTCGATAAATTTTTTTAAAGACTTCGATGTTTTTAAAACTTCAAAATATCTCACATTCCATATTCTAAATTCCTCCCCGTACAAAATTCCACATTCTCCATTCTTCCTATATAATAAAATCCATGGATCCCGCACAATCATCACGACTGATCGCAAACTGTCCGCTGTGTAATGTTGAGTATCTTACGGAAAAGGTACGGCTTGTTGGCGAGCGTGGCGCAAAGCAACTTTTTCATTGCACGTGCGAAGGGTGTGGAAATTCGATGCTCGCGATTATTTTGGAAACAAAAGGAAGTATTAGCTCAGTTGGTCTTCTGACAGATCTTGAGGTTCAGGATGCCATGCGAATGCACGAAGCCGACCCAATTTCTTCAGATGATTGTATCCGAGCACATCGTGTTTTGGAGCATGAGAGTAAAATGTTTGTTCAATCTCTTTTGGGTATTTCAGATACCTCGGTATTATGATGCGACCTTCAACAACGAGTGCGACTTTTTTGACGTATGTTCGTGTCATTATTTTATTGATTTTTAGTATTTTATTTGTTCGCACTGTTCCGTTTTTAACAGAGCAAACTGATTTTTTTCAGTTCTTCTCTAATCAGGTCGTAAACATGGGGATTTTATACGCCATCATCGTTGGTTTTTTGATGACGATAACATTAAAACGTAAACAGGCTCTTGATGAATTTGTTTCGCAAGAACTGAATAAGATTCGACGCATGTATCATCTTTCAAAAAATATTGCTCTTGATAATCCCAAGTTAAATAAATGGTTTAGCGAAATACGATCTGCGCTTACCGAATATAGTAAGCTTTTTTGTGAGCATGATTTTGACTCGTATGATTTGGGGAATCCATTGTTTCGAAAGGTGACCTATTCCATCTATAGCCTTCCTCGAGAGCAGTCAACGTATAACAAAGAGCTTTATGTTAGTTTGTTAACTGCTACGGAGGCAGCCACAGAATCTCGAGAGTATATTCGTTCAAAACGCGATCAGATGATAGGGATGTATCAATGGATTGTGATCTCGGTTGTGACTGGAACGCTGTCTGCAATTCTCATAACGTCCACTCCGGATGACATGATATCTCGTATCGTCACGACGGCGGTTGTTTTTAACCTCTTTTTGGTACTTTTGCTTATTTATGAATATGACACGCCAAGTCATAAAATAAATCGTGTATACGCATCCTATTATGCCCATAATTTGGATGATATTGATCCATGCCCAGTTCGCCCAAAAAAACGACGATTAAAACGAAAGGGTTGACAAAAAGGCGGGTATCTTATATCTTTCCCCCATTATATGGCATTTCAACTACACGTAAAAACACGAGAAAAGAAGGGTCGGCAGGTTCGCGCATTTCGACGCGAGGGAGGTTTGCCCGGTATTGTGTATGGCGATGATATGGAGCCAACGCCGGTTGAAATCGATGTTTCGGAATTTCGAAAAGTGTATCGTGACGCCGGATCTTCATCGCTTATTGATGTTACGTTAAATGACACAGAGCCTTTTAAGGTTTTGATTCAGGAGGTTCAAGTTCACCTTTTGCACATGCATCCAACGCACGTCGATCTTTTTCGTATTAAAATGGGTGAAGAATTTGAGGTTGATGTTCCACTTCATTTTATCGGTGAATCCGGTGCGGTTAAAAATATGTCCGGAACATTGGAACGCAACGTGAAGGAAGTAACCGTTCGTTGTCTTCCTGCGAAGTTGCCATCACACATTGATGTTGATCTTTCAAAGCTCGCAACGTTTGAGGATGTTATTACATTAGCTGATTTGGTTGTTCCTGAAGGTGTCACGATCGATTTGGATCCTGAGGCACAGATTGCAAGTGTTTCTGCACCAATCTCTGAAGAACAAATGAAGAAAATGGAGGAAGAAGGACAGGCTGATGTTACGAGTGTTGTCGTGGAAGGTGAGAAGAAGGAGGGTGAAGAAGCAGGCGAGGCCGACAATAAAGATAAAAAGGAAGAATCTTCGGAATCCAAATAGGAATCCACAATGCATTCTCGAGAAGACAAAATTACTTTTGAGTCATTTCTCAAACGGTCATGGCCAACGCTTCTTTTCGGGGCGTTGGTTTGCGTAGGAATTAGTTTTTTTCTTTTTGAATTGGTTTTGAACGGTGGATTTCAATCAATAAACGCGGTTGTCGTAAATGCCGTTGAAGAATTGCATCCTCCTGCGAATCGACGGTTGTTGGATGGTGTCATTGTTGATACGGAAAAAGTAAATAATATTGTTTTTGCATCCATGATTGATAATTCACCGGATGCATGGCCACTCTCTGGGCCAGCTGAAGCAAATCTTGTGATTGAAGCTCCAGTGGAAGGGGGGATTACTCGACTTATGGTTGTGTTTGATGGCGGAACAGAGTTAGACACAATTGGGCCAGTGCGAAGTGCACGACCGTATTTCGTGGAATGGGCAGATGCGCTCAGCGCTGTGTACGCGCACGTTGGTGGAAGTCCGACGGCTCTTGATCAAATTAAAAAGATTGAAGATTTTCGTGATTTAAATGAGTTTGGTCACCCACTTCGATTTACACGTTCACCAAAACGGTTCATGCCACATAATGCATTTACCTCGGCAGAAGACCTTCAGCTTTTTTCGCAAATTCGCGAATGGACGACGAGTGATTTTACATCTTGGGTTTATTTGAACGAGACGGATCAACCGATGAAAGGAGAGCTTGCAACATCATCCACTCACGATGAAATTCGTATCCCATACGGAGGACCGTGGTCTGTGAAATGGACATATGATACGGAAACAGATTCATATCTTCGGTATCAAGGAACAGCCGTTCAGAAAGATATTGATGGTTCAGAGGTGTATGCGAAGAACGTCGTTGTCATGTTGACGTCTGCAACGGTTGTTGATGAGGTCGGCCGATTGAATCTTCGCACGACGGGTCAAGGACGTGCAATTTTATTTCATGACGGAGCACGGTATGATGGGTCATGGAGTCGCGACGCAGGGGAGTGGATTCGATTCACAGATGAGAATGGAAATGATCTGGTATTCACAGCTGGGAAGACATGGATCTCTGTTGTGACAAGTGAAAGCATGATGCCAAAATAAATATGAAAAAATATATCATCCAAGGCGGTGTACCACTTCGCGGAGAGATAACAGTTCCGGGTGCAAAAAATGCGGCAACAAAGGAACTTGTTGCTTGTCTTTTGGCCGATGATGTTGTGACGCTCGAAAATGTTCCTGACATTGGGGACGTGGAAGTGACGATGGAAATGTTGAAATCACTTGGGGCAAAGGTGAAATACACAAATGGCACGGCCGTCGTTGACGCGCGGAAATTAAAAACGTCAAAAGTGGTTGAAGCACAGCATCGAAAAAATCGAATTCCCATTCTTCTGCTTGGTCCGTTACTTCATCGATTTGGGAAAGCGACGATCCCAGCGCTCGGTGGATGTTTGATTGGCGCGCGACCCGTAAATTTTCATTTGCAAGCTCTTGAAAAAATGGGCGTGGAAATTTCGTGTACAAAAGATGGTTACACAGCAAAAGCAAAAATAATGAAAGGTGCTGTAATCGATCTTCCGTTTCCATCGGTTGGAGCAACGGAGAATATTATGCTTGCCGCGGTCATGGCGCAGGGAACAACAATTATTAAAAACGCGGCTGTTGAGCCGGAAATTGTTGATCTTGCTTCAATGCTTCAGGCAATGGGCGCTATTATTAATCTTGAGGTGAATCGAACGTGGGTGATCCAAGGCGTATCATCCTTAAAAGGAACAACACATCGTGTGATTCCGGATCGGATTGTTGCGGCGTCCTTTTTAACAGCCGGCGCTTTGACGGGAGGTGACGTATTCGTGAAAGACGCACGACAGATTGATCTTCTCGCATTTTTGAATGCCATGAGAAAAGCGGATATTCCATTTAAAATTTTGAAAGATGGGATTCGTGTCACAGCACCGAAAAAGATAAAGCCGATTGTTCTTGAAACAGACGTTCATCCCGGTTTTATGACAGACTGGCAACAGCCATTTGTTCTTGCACTTACGCAAGCGGAGGGCGTTTCCATTGTGCACGAAACCGTTTACGAAGATCGATTCGGATATACAAAAGCGTTACAAGAAATGGGTGCAAATATTCAGCTTCATTGCGAATGTCTTGGTGGGAAGACGTGTCGTTATGCCGGAAAAGGATATCGTCACAGCGCGATCGTCGTCGGTCCAACACCGCTAAAGTCTGCGAAGATCGAAATTCCGGATTTACGCGCAGGATTTTCATATATTATTGCCGCGCTTATCGCGGACGGTGAATCAACAATCACGGGCGTTGGACATATCGAGAGGGGATATGAAGATGTAATCGGACGACTCAAATCGCTCGGTGCAAAGATTGAGGTGAAATAATCTTGAAGTCATCACATAAAAAAAGAACACAATATGTGTTCTTTTTTACAATCGCGTTCAACGCGAATAGATGAATTTGATGGAATCGAGCTCAGCTCGATGGTGTCTCTATTGTACCAAGCTCGCACCTATTTCCAAAATCGGTAATGTGGCACGCGCGGAGCGCGTGGTGGCTCTAAACTAAATCGTACGCTCCGAGAAAGCTCCGCCACTGCCTCGCTTCACTCGGCAACCCCGAAAGAAAAAACACTCCTTGCATTTCTGATTTGGCGGGGGTGAAATTTCTTTTGAAAAAGGAAAGGGTGTTTTTCT
>JANLIO010000066.1 GCA_024654265.1 bacterium
AATAAGCCCAGGATTTTTTCATCACGCGGGCTATTCGCGACTTCCATTTCTGCAACTATGAATTGATCTTCGGTCATGGGATTGGTTTCCTCTCTATCCTATGTTGTCTGACGCAAAATGTGCACCCCCTTGTCAAGAGGCCGGAGTCAAGGCAGGATACTAGTGATTCTATGCTTGAACACCTTTTTGGGTCAAAGACGCGAACCAAGCTTTTAACGCTCTTTCTCCATAATCCGGAGAAGTCCTACTTTGTTCGTGAATTAACGCGTATGATTGATACGCAGATTAACGCAGTTCGTCGTGAACTCGATAATTTGGAAAAGATCGGGATGGTTCGCGAAACGATTGCGCCTGCAGAGGACGGGACAAAGCCGGGTGTTCGTCGTAAGTATTATGGCATGAACCCGACGTTCCCGCTCTTGCAAGAGATTCGAACGCTCATGATGAAGTCGCATTTACTCATGGAGCGACGATTGGATCAGGAGCTTGCCGCGCTTGGTGATGTGAAGTACGCCGCGTTGATGGGAACATTTATTGGTGTCGTTGGTTCGCCGGTCGATCTTTTTCTTGTTGGGAATGTGCGCACGGATAAGGCGACAAAGTTTATCAAGAATTTGGAGACGGAGCTTGGCTTTGAGGTAAACTTTACGTGTTTGGATCCGGGGGACTTTTCATATCGAAAAGATGTGGGCGATCGTTTTCTCCTCAGTATTCTTGAAGCTCCAAAGAATATTGTGATCAACACACTTGATTCAGCATCCTAGTGTGTGGACACGATTGGATTTATGTCATGGATTTTTATTGATACAACATCACCGGGACACTTTTACGCCGGTGAACTACGTCGTGGCAAAACACTTCCAATCCAAAACGGACGAGGAAGTCGTGTGTTACCGAAACTCGCGAGTCGATCTGGACGCGAGCGTATTCAAAAATCTGACGGCATTTGTGTTGTCGCGGGTCCGGGTTCATTTTCCGCAGTACGTTCTGGTGTCATCCTCGCAAATCTACTCGCACGTCTTTTTGGAAAAAAACTTGTAGGCGTAACAAAGGATGATGCACGTGATCTCAACCTTCTTCGCGAAGGTCTTGAGCAAGGGGAGTGGGAAGCCGTGTCGTATGTCGCGCCTGTGTATGATGCCGAACCAAATATCACCGTCGCGTCGTCTCACCGATCAACAACATGAAAAAACACGATCGATTTATACGATTTTTTGAGATCCTCCCCGGCGCATTGGTGTGGGGAACGATTATCGCCGGAGTAACACTTTCTTTCGTCCGACCACTTTGGGTTGTGTATTTTGTTATTATTTTTGATCTGTATTGGTTGTTTCGAGTCGCATATTTTATTCCGTTCCTTCTTACGTCTTGGTGGCGTTTCCGACGTGACACAAAAATTGATTGGCAAAGTCAGGTGGAACGCATTGATGGATATGACCGAATTCATCATCTTATTTTTTTGCCAACGTATAAAGAGAATGTTGATGTTATTCGCGGAACGCTGGATTCTTTACTTGCATCTGCATATCCCGAATCACGAATGATGATTGTGCTTGCCGGAGAAGAGCGTGATGCAAAATTGTTTCGGGAAAATGTTCGTATTCTTAAAAAAGAATATGGATCACGATTCATGAAATTATTTGTGACGGAGCACCCAATGAATCTTCCAGACGAAATTCCGGGAAAAGGATCGAATCTTCATTTCAGTGGACGTGAGATTGTGCGTGAAATTGATCGTCTCGGTCTGCTATATGACAACATTGTTGTTTCATCATTTGATGTGGATACCATTGTTCATCCACAGTATTTTTCCCGTCTAACACAGTTATATCTCACAACGCCGGAACCAACTCGGAGTTCGTATCAACCGATTGCGCTGTACAACAACAACCTTTGGGATTCGCCGGCAGCGGTGCGTGTTGCGATGTTTGGAACAACGTTTTGGCTGATGTCTGAACTTTCGCGACCTGAAAATGCAATGACATTTTCGTCACACTCCATGAGTTTGCGCATGTTGGTGGATGTGGGGTATTGGCAAAAAGATATTGTGAGCGAAGATTCACGTATTTTTCTCCAAGGATTTATTCATTACCACGGTCAATATCGGATTACGCCAATGTACCTTCCTGTTTCAATGGATAGCATTACAGGTGAAACATATTGGGGTTCATTGAGTTCGTTATACAAACAATTGCGACGATGGGCATGGGGAGTGGAAAATTTTCCGTTCATGGTAAAGGCATTTGCAGAAGATTCAAAAATGCCACGTCGATTGAAAATTCGTTTTTTGTTTAAACAAATTGAAGGAATGTATACATGGGCAACGGCTCCGCTTCTCATCCTGATCCTCGGTCGACTTCCGTTCTGGGTCGCGTCTGATTCATTCCGAGAGTTTGTCATTTTTCAGAATACACCGTTCACATTGCAGTGGTTGATGCGGTTCGCACTGGTTGGTGTTTTTGTTTCTGCAACGCTTGCATTAACACTTCTCCCTGCACGACCAAGCCATGTTCCACTCCGAAATGCCTTTGTTGTTGGTTTTTTGCAATGGGCACTTCTTCCTTTTACATTCGTCATCTTCGGCGCAATTCCTGCAATTGATGCGCAGACGCGGTTGATGTTGGGGAAGTATCTCGGTTTTAATGTTTCGGCAAAACGAGTGTCAGCGCCTGAAGGCAAAAAAATATGACAATGAGAAACGCAGAAAAGTGTTCGATTCATGTCGTGACCTGGAATTCACATCGGCATCTTCCTGTGCTTTTTCGTTCAATCGATATACAAGATACGTCAGCGTTTACGGTCACGGTCGTTGATAATGCATCGGGTGACGGAACAACGGAGTGGCTGAAACAACAACGGCCGGATACGGTTTTGTTGCGGAACTTCCGAAATCTTGGTTTTGCAAAAGCGCATAATCAAGCCATCACACTTGCGTTGTCACGATGGAACTACGAGAATTTGGAATCTCGGTATATTTTAATTACAAATCCTGATCTTGAATTTGATGAGTCAGCCATTCGTTTGATGATGGAGTATCTGGATGCACATCCTGATGTTTC
>JANLIO010000092.1 GCA_024654265.1 bacterium
TCGTTCCGAGTGGGGAAGGGGAGGTGCGGATTCCGCTCGCAAAAGAACCTGAAAGAGTGCAGGAGGGAATCAGACGACTGCACGTATTCCTGGAGTTGATGGATGATCTTTCTGATGGAGAGCGGGGCCTTATCCAAGGCTAACCATGAAGTTTGGGCTCACTCTATTTCTTTAGATGGGTCCTCTTTTTTTACAAAAATTATCTTAACGCCTTGCGATCGAAGAATGCGTTCACCATCGAGGACGTTGTATCCATTTTGATAATAGAGACGCGTAATGCCGGAATAGGCGAGTTGTTTGGCGCATGGTGGGCAGGGGAAGGTGTCACAATATACATCAGTTCCAGAAAGTGAGATGCCTTCTTTTGCGGCTCGCGCCACGATGGTAGCCTCAGCGTGAAGCGCGAGGGAAGATTCGAAGTGTTCACCGCTTTTGAAATTTCCGCGCGGGTCTCCTTCATCATTCGCAGTTTGATCAGATGGCACGTATCGATTGTGCTCCATAAACAGAACTTCACCATTTTTTACAACAATTGCGCCAATTCTTCGCCACCAGTCTTTGCTTTTTTGACCCTCATCTTTCGCAGTTTCAATCATTTTTTGATCAAATTCTTTTTCTGAAATTGTGACGTCAGGAGAGATTTGGGTTGGTTCAATGGATTTCTTTTTATCCCAACGAAGAAAGATGGTATCGCGAAGGATTTCGTTTCCAGAGAAATGCGCTTGAATCAATTCAGATGTGATGTCGTCATCGGAAACAATGAGCGGTATTTTTTCTGATTGTATTTTTTTGATAGCGTTTGCATTTAAAATCTCAACCTGATCAAAACAGTTCCAAGATTCGATTGCGGATTTGATGAGTTTCGAATCTAACCGACGAATATCTTTCGAAAGGTGCGCGTATGATTCGATCACATCTTCCCCAAAAAGAAAAAGCGTTCGCGCCTCTGGGTGACGAGAAAATAGTTGTCTGTATCCCTCATGAAGTACGGGGATGTACGTGACGATCGCGGGGCTCATGAGTATTGATCTGTTCGTGCGTTTGAAAGTGTTTCTTTGAGAGCCTGTAGAATTTTCGGTGTCAGTTCGCGTTCCAATTGATTCGCGGTTTTCATCTGCAAATGTCGAATTTTCGCACTTGTGGACGTTGTTGCCATCCGGTCGAGAATAATAATTTCTCCGCAAAATTGTTTAAGCGCTGAAATATCCTCTTCGGTGTATGTCTCCTCTGTTGCGATTAAAACATCAGGGCGCACGGTTTTAATAAGATGCCAACGTGGATCATCCCGTCGCTTTAATACGGCAATATCAACGGGTCGAAGGTGAAGAACCATTTCAAGTCTCTCATCCTCTGGCACGATGGGACGCTCCGGTCCTTTACGCGAACGAATCTTTTCATCTTCATCCACACCAACGATAAGAACATCTCCTTTTTTCTTTGCTTCTTCCAAATATCGCGCATGTCCAATGTGAACGAGATCATACGAACCCTGTGTGAGCACAATACGAACGCCAAGTGTTTTTAAACTTTCAATCACAAGAGTTAATCGTGATTGATCGCGGATAATGCGATTTTGACGCGGGCCGAGTGGGTGTGAAGATGAGAGCATACTCTATGATTTTTGCAGGCAACTTTGTATTATTCGTTCAAGCATTTTTGAAAAAGAAATTCCTGCAGCCTGTGCTGCTTGGGGGAGTAGACTTGTTTTTGTCATGCCCGGAATGGTATTTATTTCCAAGATATAAAGTTTTTTACCATCGAAGATAAAATCAGATCGCGACATGCCCGAGCATCCGAAGGCGATATGTGCCCTTAGCGCTTCGTTCTGAATCTTTTTTACCCATTTCGGTGAGAGGTTGGGTGGCGTGATCTCCCTGCTCCCACCTGTAAAGTATTTTGAATTAAAATCAAAGAAATCCCCTTTCAAGGGAATGATTTCTGTTGGCGGTAGGGCTTGCGGTTTTCCGTTCCTGTCATCAAGAATACCGCATGTGAATTCCCTGCCTTTCACCAAGCGCTGGAGAATAACGGAGTCTGATGACGCTAAAATATTTTTTATTGATATCCATGCTTCGCGCGCATTTTCAGCGAAAGAAATTTTAATGCTTGAGCCACCATGGCAAGGTTTAATGATTGCGGGAAATTTAAAACGATTGCACTTTAATTTTTCGTCGGATTTTTTGATATGGACAAAGTCAGGGGTATCAAATCCATTCGCCTTAAAAAGGGTGCCGGAAACAGCTTTATTCATCGCGAGGGTGGATGCTTCCGGCTCTGATCCGGTAAAAGGAATTTTTGCGGCTTTAAGTACGGACTGGATCCCTCCGTCTTCTCCAAATGCCCCATGGAGCATGATAAAGGCAATGTCTATATTTAGTCGTTGAATTTCAACAAGTGCATTGCCCAACGTAAGCTCTTTTGTATTCTCGAATTTCCATTTCCCATTACGTTTTACGGTCACCGTTTGACAGTCAAATTGATTAGCGTCAAGTGCACCGGCAACCATTTCAGCGCTTTGAAGTGAGACGGTGTGTTCGTTTGACGTACCGCCTTTAATAAGAAGAACGCGATGTTTTCTTGGCATATTTCAATCAATAATCAACCCCCTTCTATTTTTGTGGATCGTGGAATCTAGTTCGATCACACGGTTCTTTAATTCGTCTATTCTCATACGTGTTTCATTGATTAGATCTAAAATATTTTTTAGGTTCCCGTTGACCCTAAGCCGCCGCGTGAAGGGCCGTCGGAGATGCCTTCGACAAACGTGATACGGGGGTGGGGGATGATGATACCTTGGGCGAGACGAGTTCCAGCTTCAATCGTAACAGGGTTGTCGCCCGGATTAAAGGTGAGGATTTTTACCTCGTCTTCGGGTCCGCAGTAATCTGAATCAATGACGCCAACGCCGTTTGAGGGGAGGAGTCCGTGTCGTCCGAATGTGCTTGAACGTGTACAGATCAGAAGGACGTGGTCTTCCGGGATGTGGAAAACGAGGCCGGTGGGGAGGACGCCTTGGGCGTGTGGCATGACGGTGACGGTTTCGGAGACGGTGAGATCAAAAGCGGCCGAGCCGGGCGTTGCGTACGATGGGATGACGGCGCCATCGCGGAGTTTTGTGATTTTAATGTTCATATAATCTTACTGTATTAGAATGGAGGCTATTTTTTTCTTGAGGTCATCCGTTGATCCCGTATTTTCTATCGTGATCGTCGCTCGATTTTCGATGTCTCCGATTGTGATTTCCGTTGAAGCGCGTTCCAATTCTTCAAATTGTTTCCATGTCATGGTGGTCTCTCCATCATTTTCGCCTCTGTGTACGATTCGATCAAATCGGATTTCAAGCGGTGCCGTGATATTGACGAGCGTGATGTCTAAGCCGTGAAATCCATCCAGATCAGCCTGACGACGAAT
>JANLIO010000016.1 GCA_024654265.1 bacterium
GAGCCATAAAATAGAGATCCGACAAAAATCGGGTCTCTTTTTATTTTTAGTGAATCCTCTCATTAAACGTATGGTTCTTATGGTGATTTCGAAGACAAGTTGTCAAAACAGGGTGAAATGAGTCACAGTACACACGATGAGGCTACCAAAACGAAGATCACAGATGATGCGGGTGTATGGAGCGGAAACGCCCCATCTTTCTGCAGAGGCTCTTTCTCGGCTGAAAGAGACGTTAAAGCGTCTTGAATCTTTGGATCGGCCGAAGATTGTTGTTGATTTGCAACACGCTCTTTCGTTGGGAGACTTTTCAGAAAATGCGGAATATCATGACGCAAAACATCGACTCGCAAAGATAGACGGCCGTATTTTTTCAATGAAAGAACGTATTAAGAATGTTGTGGTGATTGAATCTGGTTCAAAGGATGGGGTGATCTCTTTGGGTTCTGTTGTTCATCTTCAAGTTGATGGCGAAGAAAAAACATACACGATTTTAGGCCCACAAGAAGCGGACCCGTCGCGCAATTGTATCTCGCATCTCTCCCCTCTTGGTTCGGCACTCATTGGGAAGAAGGCGAAGGACGTGGTTGAAGTTCACATGCCGAATGGTGATGTTCGGGAATATCGTGTTATTGATATTTCGTAAAACGAATTTCTTCATTTCGGAAACAACATATATGGAAGCAAAGAAAAAAATTGGGGTAATCGGCGCGGGGATCTCCGGTCTTTCGTGTGCATATGAATTGCAAAAGGCTGGTTTTGACGTGACGGTGTATGAAAAGGAAGCGACACCGGGTGGGCGCATGAATTCGCGCACTCAGAATGGTTTTGTATTTGATACGGGCGCAGATCATCTCTGCAATTTGTACGACACGATGAAAGCGTACTGCAATGAGTTCCACATTGTTTGGCAAAAGATGGCGTTTAACGAATACGGTGTTATTAAAAAAGGAAAGATTATTCGTTTGGTGGATGCGGTTGGTCGATTTTCTCAGTTTCGTCTTGTTGTGCAATATTTTTTAACGAAGAATGTTGGTGATTTTTTCTTTCTGAATGATGCCGTAAAATATGATACGGATAATGCGCGGGATTTTATGCTTCGACGGACGGGAAAAGAAGTCGTGGATTATCTTGTTGATCCATTTGTGAGCACGTATCAATTTCATCGTTCCAACGAGATCAGTCTTGGCGCGCTGTACGGGATTATGAATTCGGTAGCAAAAGATAAAACAAAGTGGGATTTGCATCGAACGCGCGGTGGGATGAAGGCGCTTCCATTGGCGTTTGCCGAAAAAGTGCATGTTCGTTTTCGTGATCCAATAAAATCAATTCTTGGTGGTGATACGGTTGTTGTCCAAGCACGCGATGAGCAGTCGTATGACGCGGTTGTGTGCTCATCCCCTGCCACCGTCACCAATCGGATCTACTCAAATCCAACAGAGGCGCAAAAGACGGTGTTAGAAAATACGCGGTATGCAACGACAATGAGTGTTGTTTTTCGTGTTCCGAAGGCGTCGCTTCCGAATGTATCGATTGTGTGGGTGCCATATGTTGAAAATACGGCGATCTCCGGATTTGTGAATGAGAGTATGAAGGGAGATGAATGTATTCAGGACGGAACAACGCTCCTCTCAACGTGGCTTCATGAGGATTTCGCAAAACAGATTTTCAATCTTTCAGACGCGGAGGTGTACGAGCGGGTTCGCGAAGAACTTGCAAAGGTCTGTACGTGGGTTGCGCGAAAGGAGGATTTTGTTCCGCATGATCTTGAACGTTGGGAGGATGCAATGCCCGTGTTTGCGCATGGTCATTTATCGCGCGTGAAAACATTTTTGGAACATGGCCAAGGTGGAAACAACGTGTATTTTTGTGGGGACTATCTCAATAGTCCGTGGACAGAGGGCGCGCTTCGATCTGGCGTTCGAACCGCGCAAACAATTATTGATCGTTTTGCTGAGTGAATGCTTCACGTGCCGATCGAACAAGATCATCATCTTCTGGCGTTTTGGTTGGATCGTGGAATCGATCCCCTGTCAGATCCATATACAAGTTAAGACCTGTGTGTGTTGTGCCATACATACCGGCGTATCCACTTGATGCGTTGCACCAGAAGAAATTTGAGAATGGTGTCGTTGCTTTAAGACGACCGATGCCAAGATTCTGAGGTGTCATGTGCGAGCCGTACGCATTTCCACGTGTCGCCATGACGAAATCAACATTTGTACTTGGTGTTCCAATTGTTTTTGTGACGATATGTTTCCGCAGATTTGGAACATATTTTTTCTCGACAAGATCTAAAAGATGATCTGCAAGCGCCATCTTCATCTTAAAATATTCTGCGTAACTTCGTTGTTGCGCGTCGTGGAATGAATCAAAGTCTGTGAGCGTTGCGATTTCCATAATTTGCCCACCTTCCGGCGTTGTTCCGGATTCGTGTGTATGGAGTGAGGGCGTTGAAATGAAAAACCATGGTTTTTCAAAGTTTCCTTTGAGTTGCTCTTTCCACATTTTATTCATATCCCACTCTGCCAAATCCCAAACGTTATGGCGCCCAAACCCGAAATCTCGAAGATCAATATCTTTTAATCCAAGATAAATCACCATGCCTGACGGGGAATAGTCGTAGGTAAGAGGTTTTTGAAACGATTCGGGGAACTTTTCGATCCCAATCATTTTAACGGCTGATTGCGGATCCATATTGCAGATATATTTTTTTGCGGTAAAACGTTTGCCGTTTGCGGTTTCAACGCCAGTTACGCGATCTCCGTCTGTCGTGATTTTCGAGGCAGGTGTTTCGTAATAAATGTGACACCCTTCGTGTTGGGTGATTGCTTCCGCAAGTCCGTTCACGTAGTGCTTAAAATGTTTTGTTGGATAGTACGCGCCTGTATTGTACCCGCCAAATAATCCAACGTACGCAAAGATAGAAAGCTCTTCAGGTGGCGCCATAAAGTCGCCAGCGTTTGCAATCAAGATTGCTTGCGTTTCTTTTGAAAGATGACACTCATCAAAAACGTCTTGAAGTGTGCGGGTTCGATATGTGAGGAGAGATCGGAATTGCCATCCTTTTGTTATCAGTTCCCACCAACGAATTTTTCGTTCGGGGAATGTACGAAGTTCATCGCGAATTTGTTCTAAAATTCCGCAAAACTTTTGTACGTTTGCTTTTTGCCCCGGATACGCAGAGTCAATGTTCTCTGCTAATTTTTCAAACCCATACGGAATTTTTACCATCTTCCCATCTGGCAACGCCATGTGATCATATCCGTCCGGATCGTACAGATTGAATGTAATCTCTTTTTCAAGTCCAAGATGTTTCAATACTTCGTATACTTTTCCACCCGGCCCACATCCCCATGTGTAGTGAACTTGCGCGCAAAAAGAATAATCCCCTATTTGAAACGTTTGCATGTATCCGCCTGGAATATCGTGTGCTTCCAATAAACAGACGGTATGACCGGCGTGAGCGAGGAGAGCTCCTACCGTAAGAGCGGAATTCCCGGTTCCGATAACGAGAAAATCGTATTCGTGATTTTCAGCATATCTCGCGTCTTGGGCTGAATGTTGTTCTTTTGTGAGTGCGCCAGTACTACTTTTCTTTGCCATATTCCCAATACGTTATATGAGAATGATTTTTGATACAATGTGTCGTTTAGAATCTAGAATCTAGAATTTGGAATATGGAATTTGAAATATGGAATATATCTGTCATCCTCGGGTTTAACCCGGGGATCCAGAATCAAAGGAGATGTGGAATTTAGAATTTGGAATTTGGAATATAGAATATGGAATTTAGAATTTAGAATTTAGAATTTAGAATACATCTGTCATCCTTGGGTTTAACCCGGGGACCCAGGATATAATGGTGCGATTTATCTAAATAGGAATTACTCTTTGATCCTGGATCCCCGTTTTCACGGGGATGACAGAATAATCTAGCTTCATCGGATGTCGGACATCCGATTTCCTTATGGGTGCCCCTTAGATAAGATCAATCCCCTCCTTACTAAGGAGGGGAGCGGGGAGGTTTCTTCGATACCCCTCTGTATCTCCCCTTCCAAGGGGAGAGTTAGGAGTGAGATGAGGAGTTTTTCTATTCTGGATTCACGGGTTAAACCCGAGGGTGGCAAGAGTAAAAGAAATACAACGCTCTACGCTCCACGTTCCACGCTTCATCTTACAACATCGGGAGCCTTGTGAGGACTTGGTGGAATGCGATTTGAATCCAGCTGGAAACGCTTGAGCCGACGAGGTGTGCGAGGATGCTTGGGAAAATTTTTGATGAAACAAGGAGCCATAATGCTCCGCCAACCATGATTATTCCTTCAAGCAGTCCGATGACACCTCCGAGAAAACTGTGTACAAGGCCGACCCCTGGGATATAGGAGAGAAAGTGCGTTACACCACCAAGAAGGCCAAATAAAAATCCGATGATTCGGTTTACGACTAAGAAAATAAGGAGGAACGCAATGAGTTTTGCCCATCCATCTGAAAGAAATGTTCCAAAGACTGGATCTAAGAAATGCGCAAATTTTTGAGCAAGGATGAATCCGAGAAGTGCTCCGATGAGACGGCCGAAGCTTTCGACAAAGCCGTCTTTCCAGCCACCGGCAACAAAACCGAGTATGATGAGAACGAGGATGATATTTGTGAGCATGTGGGTAGTATAGCGTAATTCAATTTTCAAGAACAAAGTTTATTCCTCTAATCGTGGGAACAAAATTTCTGGCTCGGAGAGATCAGACCCTGGAATAAGACCTCCCCATTCGAGTTGCATGGCGAATAGATCGGTTCCGATTTTCGCTGATTGTTCTTGTTCGTTTAAGCTGTGAAGAATCTTTTTTGCGGTATTGGGCATGATTGGCATGAGAAGCCACGAGACACAACGGATGTATTCTAAAAGCGAATAGAGAATAACGCCAACAGCCTCTGGATCTTCTTTGATAAGTTTGAACGGCGCTGTTTCGTCGATAAATTGATTCGCTTGAAACAAACCAAACTTTTCGTCGACACCACCCCAGATCGTTGAAAGCGCACGATCAAAACGAAGCGTGTCAAAATGATTTTCAACTTCTTTGCGAAGTGTGTCGATTCCAAACTGATCGGCGAATGTATATTTTTTTTCGTGGCTGAGTGAGGACGGAATCTTTCCGTCAAAATATTTCCGGCTCATGGAAATAACTCGGTGTACAAGATTTCCGAGCGTGTTCATTAAATCGTGTGCATACCGTTCTTTGAGTCGACGTACGGAAAAATCACCATCTTCCCCAAACGAAATCTCACGCAGGAGAAAATACCGTAACGTATCATTTCCGTATGTTGCAACAATATTGTGCGGATCAATTGCATTCCCGAGTGATTTTGAAATCTTTTGCCCGTTTGTTGTAAAAAAACCGTGTGCAAATACGCGGAGTGGGAGTGAAAGATCCGGATTTTGTTTTTTTGCGCACAGGAGCATTGCGGGCCAAAGTGCGCAGTGGAATTTGATAATGTCTTTGCCGACAAGATGCAGATTTGCAGGCCACCATTTTTTGAATTTTTCGTTGTCTGTTCCAAATCCCGCGACGGTAAGGTAGTTGATCAATGCATCAAACCAAACATATATTCGTTGTGAGTCGTCGCCCGGAACGGGAATACCGACGTTCAGATATTTTGCTTCGCGTGAAATGGAAAAATCTTCAAAATGATCTTTGACGTAATTCAAAATTTCATTGCGACGCGATTCCGGCTGAACAAACTCTGGATTTTCTTGAATGTGATTCAGAAGTGCTTCGCGATATGCTGACGCGCGAAAAAAGTAATTTTTTTCTTCAACACTTTGTAAATCTTTGTTTGGGTGAAGTGGACAGCGATCATTCTCCACCTCGGTTTCTGTTTTAAACGCTTCGCATCCAACGCAGTACAAACCCTTGTACGTTCCTTCGTAGATGTCGCCGGATTGTTTCGCGAGATTCCAAAATGTATCAACTGCAACTCGATGTTCCGCGGATGTTGTGCGAATAAACGTATTGTATGTAATGCCAAGATCATCCCATGTTTGTTTCCACGTTCCTGACATTCGATCAAGATAAATCTGAAGATCTGTCTCCCCCATCTTCTCCATTGCCTCCACGTTTTTTTGGCTATTCTCATCCACGCCCACACTGAAAAGAACATCAAACCCGCGAAGTCGGTACACACGCGCCAACACATCTGCAGAAATGGTTGTGTACGCATGTCCAATGTGCGGTTTGTCGTTGACGTAGTAGATCGGAGTTGTGATGTAGCGAGTTTTCATAGAAGCGAATTTGGAATGTGGAATATATCTGTCATCTCTCCGCTCGCCCTCATTATTTTCGTATCGGAGAAATGATGATGACGAATTCCCCTTTGAGGCTTGTATTTTTCATCTGTTCAGCAACTTCGTCAATCGTGCCTCGGTAGAGAGTTTCGAATTGTTTTGTGAGTTCACGGCCAACAAAGAGTTCGCGCGAAGGTTGAAGATGTTCCTGAAGCGAGACGATCGTTTTTTCAATTCGGTGTGTTGACTCAAAGAAAAGAACCGCGTCGGTGTCATCTGAAACTGTTTTAAAAAAAGTTTCTCTCCCTTTTTTGTGCGGAACAAATCCCGTGTACCGAAAACGCTCCATTGGAAATCCACATACGGAAATTGCGGTTGTGATCGCTGATGGTCCGGGAATCGGTGAAACATTGATTCCCTCGGCGTATGCCCTCTCAACAAGTTTTCCGCCTGGATCGTTTACGCCCGGTGTCCCAGCGTCAGAAACGTAGGCAATGGATTTTCCTTCTTTGAGTTTTGCGATGAGCTCGTCAATTTTTATAGATCCGGAGTGCGCAAAAAGACTTGTTCGAGGCGTTTTGATCTCGTAACGGTCGGTTAATTTTTTTGTAACACGCGTGTCCTCACAGGCGATAAGATCAACTTTTGTGAGAGTTTCAATGGCTCGCGGAGAAATATCCGACAAATTCCCTATCGGAGTCGCGACAATATAGAGTGTTTCAGACATGGGAGCAGTATACTATACTAGGAGCTGGTAGATAGTAGTTCGCAGTGTTCAGTTCGCAGTGCTCAGTTCTCAGCACTCAGCACTCAGCACTATATGTCATCCTGGATTTAGTCCAGGACCCAGAAAATAAGAGAACTGTGCTCAACCAATATGGATGAGCTCTTTGATTTCCTGGATCCTCGTTTTCACGGGGATGACAGACTTTCCGTCATCCCGAAAGCATTCGGGATCCCTTTTCAAAGGAATTGTTCTTTAGAAAAAGGATCTTCCGAAGGGATTCGGGGCAGGTCTCTACTTGTCGCAAAGCCTCCTCGGTCGAAATGACGGGACAAAAAGGATCTTCCGAAGGGATTCGGGGCAGGTCTCTACTTGTCGCAAAGCCTCCTCGGTCGAGATGATAGAAAAAACGTTAACCTATGAAAACACTTTATCTCCTCATTGCACTTGTTGGTGGAACGTTTGTTGCGGGACTTGGATGGTATGCGTATTCTCATCCAAAGATGGATGTTGCAACACTTGGATTTCAAAGTTCGGCGTATCTTCCGGAGCAAAAGACAGTATCTGAAGACGTGCAAAGCGCGCGGGAACTTCAGACCATCCTTAAAAATTTTCAAAATGCAAAAAGTTTTCGATCGCACGTTTCAATAAAACTTCCCGATCAAACAACAGAGGGAGATATCGAAGTTTCAAAGCCAGCTCGATTCCACGGATCAATGGATGTTTCCGGGCAGACGTTGGATGTGATTGGCGTTGAAGATATTCTCTACGTGAAGAATCCCGATGGGATCTGGATTCCGGTGAAATCTGAACAGCTTGCAACTCAACTTCAACAGGCTTTTTCAATTGTTTCGAATGGTTCAACCGATGAAGTGAATATTTTGCCGGCTGGAACGACGGTTTCAAAACAAAAATCGCGCTCAGATGTCTCGTGTATAACCTATCATGCGGAATACACGGATTCTGATGGAAATGACACGACAATGGATATTTGCGCGACAGATGGATTTCCGGTTCGTATCGATCTTGTACGCGCAGACGGTACAATCCAGAGTGATTACAAGGATTTTAATACGGTTATTGTCATTGAACGCCCAACGATTCCTGCTGTATTCCGGTCGGTTGTTGAATAAAAAAGTGTGATTTTCCTTGCTTTTTGCTTTAAATTTGAATCTTGTCAAAATAAAATTAGCAGTCTATAGTTAAGAGTGCTAATATGACACCACACAATTTTACGACGAAATCTCAGGAGGCAATCCAAGAAGCACATCGAATTGCTTCAGAAAATGGACAGCACGCGATCGAGACGCCCCATGTATTTGTTGCGCTTTTGACGCAGGAAGGAAGCGTTGTCCCCTCTTTACTTAAAAAACTCGAAATCGACATTCAAGGCATGGAGCATGATGTTCGCATGCTGATTGAGCAACTTCCAAAACTTGAATTTCAGGGTGGTGGCATCGGACACATTTTTTTGGCGCCTTCCATGAATCGGATGCTTGCGATCGCGCAGAAGGTTGCGGACTCTTTTAAAGACGAATACATCTCAACCGAGCATCTTCTTCTCGCGATTTTGGATTCAGGAGATTTAAAAAATACGTTGAATCTCTATGGTGTTCAAACTGAAAAAGTTTTACAAGCGTTAAAAGATGTTCGCGGAAACATGCACGTCGATTCACCGGAGCCGGAGTCGAAATACGAAGCGCTTGAAAAATATTCAAGAAATATCACACAGCTTGCGCGTGATGAAAAATTAGATCCTGTCATTGGCCGTGATAATGAAATTCGTCGCGTCATGCAAGTTCTTACGCGCCGTACAAAAAATAATCCTGTTTTAATTGGTGATGCCGGAACCGGAAAAACGTCAATCGCCGAAGGATTGGCGCAACGGATTGTTGATGGCGATGTTCCGGAAACACTTCAAGGAAAAGAACTCGTTTCTCTTGATCTTGGATCACTCATTTCTGGCACAAAATTCCGAGGTGAATTTGAAGAGCGTTTGAAAGCCGTCGTTCGTGAGGTTGAAGCTTCCAAGGGAAAGATCATTCTTTTTATTGATGAACTTCATACGCTCGTTGGGGCAGGCGCAACAGGTGAAGGTGGTGCAATGGATGCATCAAATCTATTGAAACCTGCACTTGCGCGCGGAGAATTGCATGCAATCGGCGCGACAACTTTAAAAGAGTATCAAAAATATATTGAAAAAGATCCAGCGCTTGAACGACGTTTCCAGCCCGTCTACGTGGAAGAGCCAAACATTGATGACACGATTGCGATCTTACGCGGTTTGCAGGAAAAATATGAAGTGCATCATGGTGTACGTATTTCGGATTCCGCGCTTGTTGCCGCTGCAACTTTATCCGATCGATACATCACAGAACGATTCTTACCGGACAAAGCCGTTGATTTAATTGATGAAGCGGCGTCTGCTCTACGAATGCAGATTGATTCGGTTCCAGAAGATTTAGATAAGTTAAAGCGCGAAATGACAACGCTTGAAATTGAAAAACGAGCGCTCTCGAAGGAAGATGACAATGAATCCAAAGAACGTCTTGCAATTGTTGAAAAACGACTTGCGGAAGCTCGTGAAGGCGCGAATGATCTTGAGATTTCGTGGTCAGCGGAAAAAGAATTGCTTGGAAAAATGCGCGATAAAAAAGCGGAGATTGATTCACTTAAAGGTCAGGCGGATATTGCGGAGCGTCGAGGTGATCTTGAGAAAGCATCTGAAGTTCGATACGGCGCATTACCGGAAAAAGAAAAAGCATTTAAGGAACTCGATGCGAAATTGAAAAAGATGCAGGGTCAGCGCGGACTTCTCCGCGATGCTGTGACCGATGAAGATGTTGCCGGCGTTGTTGGTCGTTGGACCGGCATCCCTGTATCACGCATGTTGGAGTCTGAGGCTCAAAAGCTCGCAAAGGTTGAAGCAGAGATTGAAAAGCGTGTCGTTGGGCAAGGAGAGGCTGTGCACGTGGTTTCAAATGCACTTCGTCGCTCTCGCGCCGGAATCGGTGAAGAGAATCGTCCGATTGGAACATTCCTCTTCCTTGGGCCAACGGGTGTTGGAAAGACAGAGTTAGCAAAAGCATTAGCAGAGATCATGTTCGATGATCAAGATGCGATTGTTCGCGTTGATATGTCCGAGTACACGGAAAAGCATGCGATCTCTCGAATGATTGGATCCCCTCCTGGGTATATCGGACACGACGAAGGCGGTCAGCTTACAGAAAAAATTCGACGACGACCGTATTCAGTTGTTTTGTTAGACGAAATTGAAAAAGGTCATCCTGAAGTATTTAACACACTACTCCAAGTGTTAGATGAAGGTCGATTAACTGATGGAAAAGGAAGAACGATTTCATTTAAAAACACGATTATCATCATGACCTCAAATATCGGATCAGATATGATCTTGGATTGGGGTACGCGCGGTGATGAGATTGGGTTCCACGAGGAGGTAAAATCTTCAAAGCGTGTTTCAAGTCAGGAAGATGGGATGCGAGGAAAAATTATGGAGATGCTACGAGACCATTTTCGCCCAGAATTTTTGAATCGACTTGATGAAACCGTTGTGTTCCACGCGCTTGGAAAAGATGAATTGGAAAAAATCGTACAGCTTCAATTGGATCTTGTAACAATTCGATTAAAGGCGAAAAGAATCACACTGGAATTTACCGATAAAGTAAAAGCGTTTCTTGCTGAAAAAGGATTTGATCCATCATACGGCGCTCGCCCTCTCAAACGCGCAATTCAAGACCACATTTTAAACGATCTTTCACTTAAGATTATTGAAGGAAAGATTCAGGAAGGTGATACCGCAACGATTGATATCAAGAAAGACAAAGTCATAATAACAAAATCGATATTGGTACGAGCATAATAAAATGAGAAAAAGCGGATTGATTTAATCCGCTTTTTAAAAATAACAAAGGAGTTCTCAATCGTGCTCTATTTCTTCTTTTTTGTGATGGCTTTTTTCTTTGCTGTCATTTCTTTGGAAGCTTTTTTTGCACTCGCGACAACAACTTTTCCACTCGCCTTGGCGGTCGTGGCGATTTTTTTGCCGGAAGACTTCATCTCCTTTTCAATTTTCTTCCAGCTCGACATCAACTCTTTCTTGACGCCGGGCATTTCTGATTGAGCGACATCTTTCGTTTTTACGTAATAGTCGATGACATTATCAACGAGTTCTTCATAGCGTTCCTGACTCATGGATTTTGCTTTTTTTAACTCTGTGCTGAGTTTCTTGTGGATGCTCCCCATTTTCTTCTTTAGATCCTGCTTTAAAACTTTTCCGCGTTTTGTTTGCAGAAATGATGCTGCTGCAACCGCAATCACAGCTCCGAGCATCAGACTTGATCCAATATGAGATTTCTTATCTTTTGACATACGATTGATGAAATACGAACAAATGAAATGAATAATTTATAAAATGAACTTACCGAGACAGTATATCATGCATTGCCTTTTTCCCCGCCTCTACCCCCGGTTGATTATATGCGTTTATATCATACAACTCGCCGGAAAGTGCGGTTGCGAGCTCGTAGAACATGAACAATGCCCCTATAGAACCCGGCGTTATCTTCTTAAGAAAGAGAGTTCCATTCGGCCGTTTCGATGCAGTGAGCGCTCGTGACGTTGCCTCACGTTCCGCGTGAAGAATATCGCGAAACCGTTTCCCGCTGATCTGAACCAATTCCTTCATACCAAAAACATTTGCCGGAACGTGAAGATCATTTTTAAATTGTTCGATTTCAATAAAAAGAATTGTCTTATCATTTGGCCCTTCTGTGTAGAGTTGAATTTGAGAATGTTGATCCGTTGCGCCGAGTGCTGAAATTGGCGTTGGTCCCACGTTCACGATCTTCTTCTTTCGATTCACCTTCTTCCCCAAACTCTCTGCCCAAATTTGGCGATACCACAATCCAAATTCTTTCAATTGCGCGGAATATGGCATCACAATTTGAATCTTCTGATTTCGTTTTGTATATGCGAGATACTGAAGAAGCGCGTACTGACACGCGTTATTCTTTTCGACAGACTCGCTTTGAAACGCTTGAAATTCTTGATGCGCGCCTTTTTGAATTCCCTGAATGTCTGTGCCTGCGAATGCGAGCGGAAAAAGTCCAACCGCCGTAAGCGCTGAAAATCGTCCACCAATATTTCTTGGGATCGGCAACATCGCCCACCCGTGTTTGGTCGCAAGTTCATACAGCGAACCCGACTCCGGATCTGTTGTCGCGACAATATGATCTGCCACATTCCTCTTTCCCACCTTCTTCTCTAACTGCGACAGTACATACAAAAATGATGCCATCGGTTCAACTGTTCCCCCTGATTTGGAAATGATATTAATACAGGTGTTTTTGAGGTCCAGCCCGTCGACGATTTCAAATAATTCATCTGGATCCGTATTGGCACCTGCAAAAACCAACTTTTTCTTTGACGGTTTTAGCGCAGAATACAACGCTCTTCCGGCAAGATCAGAACCGCCAATTCCCAACACGAGGCAGGTTTGAAACGCGTTCATCTGTTTTACAACTGATGTGATTTTTTTTCCCACGTCTTTGTCCGTCGGATACGACATCCACCCTTGTTCCCTACTTTCGTGTATTCGAAGGACTTCCTTTTTCGCATCTCGAAGACGCGGAGCTATTTTTTTCCGTTCCGCATCGCTTGCGCCCCATCGTCCAACGGATGAAGATCGCATGCGGGTAAAATCAAAAGAAAGGTGTGATGACATATTATTTCATTTTTTGAACGGCATCGTACGCGGAAACGCCGATGACTTCTGCAAACGTTGGGTATGCGTGGATCATATTCGCGACAACGGTAACCGGCGTATTTGCTTGCATGGCAAGGGCAACCTCGTGAATGATTTCTGACGCGGAATGGCCAACGATGTGACCTCCAAGAATGAGACGCGTTTTTGTATCAACGATTATTTTTGCAAAACCATCCTTTGATCCAGAAACCAAACTTTTCCCAACAGATGAATAATACCCGATTCCCGTCACAATGCGATGCCCGTGCTCTTCCGCTTCCTGTTCTGTGAATCCAACCGATCCAATCTCCGGCGTACAAAAAACGCCACGTGGAACAACGCGAAGTACGGATCGTTTTGATTTATGAAGTACCGCATTTGTTCCCGCAACTTCCCCCTGCATGTGCGCGACATGGGTAAACATCATTTGTCCGGCAGAATCTCCAGCCATATACACTCGCCGGTTTGTGGTCCTGAGGTAAGAATCCAAAATCGGAGAACCTCGTTTATCCAATTGAATCTTCGCCTTTTCCAACGAGAGCGTCTCAATTGCGGGACGTTTCCCCGTGGCAATCACAAACAATTCAGCATCGATCCGTTTCGTTCTTTTTGAATCATCATTAACTTTTTTGATTGTGATCTGAAACGCATTCCCGTTGTGTCGCACCGACGATGTCTCGGTTGACGTATTGATCGCAATTCCGCGAGCTTGAAATGACTTTTGGATATATTCAGAGATATCCTCATCTTCATGCGAAAGTACCCGCGGAGCATATTCAATGATTGAAACACGTACACCGAGCGTCTGAAACAGATCGGCGAATTCAATTCCAATCGGTCCACCGCCAACAATGCACATTGATGTTGGAAGTTGCTTTAGATTGACGAGATCATCACTTGTTGAATAAGGAACGTCATGAATCCCATCAATTGGCGGGATAAACGTCTTTGATCCGGTTGCAATCACAAACGCCCGAGATTGAAATTTTCGTTTTCCCACACGAACCGTTTTTGAATCAAGAAAGGTCGCCTGCCCACGGATGAGATCCACATTCATCTTTTTTAAAATGCCCTCCATCCTTGAGTCGCGTGTCAATGAATCAACAATCCGATTTTTTCGACTCATCATTGCAGAAAAATCAAACTTCGGATCTGAAATGTCTACACCAAATTCTTTTGCTTCTCGTGCACTTCGCAGAACACTTGCCGAACGCAAAAGCGCCTTGGTGGGTACGCATCCCCAATTGGGACACTCCCCACCAAGACGCTTCGCAGATTCAATAATTGCGATATGAAGTGCACCCGTCTCTCTTGCGGACTCGGCCGCGGCAAGACCTGCCGGGCCTGAGCCTATGATAATGACATCATAAAGAGAGACGGGCATAAATTACAATGCTTCCGCCGGATCGTCAGCGTCATCAGCCACGTCCTCTTCCATGCTCGTATCATCCATTTCAGGTTGCATGGTGCCTTCACCACCACAGTCAGGGCAGTTCTCGGCTTCATGAGGTGGCTTCATTGGTTCGCTATCACCAGAGCCACAAGCGACACATACTTTTCCCATATGCGTTTTTATTTATGAATTAGAAA
>JANLIO010000033.1 GCA_024654265.1 bacterium
TAAGAGGGATCCCGAATGCTTTCGGGATGACGGATAAAGTTCTGTCATCCCCGTGAAAACGGGGATCCAGGATCAAAGAGTAATTCCTATTTAGATAAAACACTCCATTTTATCCTGGGTCCCCGGGTTAAACCCGAGGATGACAGATATATTCCACATTCCACATTCCAAATTCCCCCCAAAAATGAAAATGGTGGAACTGTTCTCTTTTTGTTCTATATGGTTTACTGTGTTAGAATAACGCAACACTGAAATCGCGATCGCTATCGCTTTTTATTGAATTGAGATCTCTCTATATGACAACAACTTCTTTAACCATTCTCGCGCTTTTCATCCTTATCGTCGGGATGATTTATATGGCGATCCAAATGAAACGCATTACCGCAGGGCGGGGGAGCGAAGCGTCGATTGAAACAAATACGTTGTTGCAAAATCAAATTGCTCAGCTTGAAAAAAGTCTCGGCGATCGGATGGGGGAAACGCATACAGCGATGCAACGGAGCTCTACCAATTCACACAACATCATTCGCGATGTCACGGAAAAATTAACAAAGATCGAAGAGACGAACAAGCAAGTGCTCGACATCACATATCAGCTTGAACGGCTTCAAGACATGTTGAAAAATCCAAAACAACGCGGTGTGCTCGGTGAATATTATCTTGAAACATTATTAAAAAATGTTTTGCCACCGGGTTCCTATCAAATGCAATATGCATTTAAGAATGGTGAGATTGTGGATGCCGCTGTTTTTATTAAGGATAAAGTTGTTCCAATTGACTCAAAATTTTCTCTTGAGAACTACAACCGGATCGTTGAAGAGCAGAATCCAACTGAGCGTGAAAAATTAGAAAAGACTTTTGTAAACGATTTGAAGCTCCGCATTAAAGAAACCGCAAAATATATTCGTCCCGAAGAGGGTACGATGGATTTTGCATTTATGTTTATTCCGCATGAAGCCATCTACTACGACCTCCTTATCAACCGAATCGGATCTGTCACGGAAGACGCCGAAACACTGGTTCAACGTGCGGCGGGCAAATGGCATGTTATTATAGTGTCACCGACATCTTTCCTCGCGTATCTTCAAACCGTACTGCAGGGATTAAAAGCCCTCCAGATCGAAGAACAAGCGCAGGAGATCAAGAAGCGCGTTGGAGAGCTCTCACGCCATCTCGGCGCGTATGAGGAGAACCTCGTCGGTATTGGGAAACACTTAGGAACAACCATGAACAAATATAATTCAGCTGCCAAGGAATGGAAAAAGATTGATAAAGATGTTTTACGCATTTCCGGCGAAGGTGGCATTTCCGAAGTAATCCTTCTTGAAAATCAGGAGCTTGAATAACGAATCGTACAATGAAAAAAATATTACGCATCCTTCTCGGTATTGTCGGCGTTTCAGTCGCGATGGCGCTGTTCATGACTTTGAATGTTCAACTTCAATATACGAATGAGATTGAACCATCCGTTGCATTGGCAAAACCTGCCCCAATCGCGATCGTTTTGGGCGCATCGGTTAAATTGAACGGTGACCCATCACCCGCGCTTCAAGACAGATTAGAAACCGGATATCAGCTCTACGAAGCCGGTCGTGTAGAAAAAATTCTCATCACGGGCGATGACGGGCTGTATCACATTGATGAGATTCATTCCATGCGACGTACCTTGGAAAATCTAGGCGTTCCGGAAAAAGATATTTTAGAAGATGGCCATGGCTATCGAACCTACGAAAGCTGTAAACGCGCTGTAAGCGTATTTGGGATTGATCGCGCCATTGTCGTGACGCAACGTTTTCACCTCTCGCGCGCACTTTATCTATGCAATCGACTTGGAATCGTTGCAACCGGCGTCCCAGCCGACCTCCGCGAGTACGATAAAATCTTCCTTTTTACAATTCGTGATTACGCCGCGTCTTTTCTCGCGTGGATTGATATCAACGTACGAGCACCAAAACCGCCGGTGGTTTATTAGAACAGGGGAGAGAGCAGAGCTTTTGACCTATTCCTATGTATTTAAAAAGTTAGCACCCTTCTAGTCACTTTTTGTCACATCACAAAAGTGACGCAAAAAAGATGTTGGGGGTCGGCTGAACTCGTTCAACGCTATCG
>JANLIO010000083.1 GCA_024654265.1 bacterium
TTTGCGACGAGTGGAGGAATCCCTTTTCAGATGAATGTTTTATCTTAAGAGGGATCCCGAATGCTTTCGGGATGACAGGATAAAGCGGTCGAGATGACGAGAGAGGAGGTTAAGATGACGAAAGTCTCCCACCCCTCACCTTTCGATGATATTTCACCGCAAACCGATGTGCTTCATCACGAACGGCAATCAAAATATCAATATGCTTCCGACACATCTCACAAAATGATTCTTCCAAATCAGAGCAAATAAGCTCATTTTTTTTTCGTTCTGCCCCCTTTGCCAACCCAACCACCGGAATCCCAAGCCCAACTTCGCTCACAACCGCACGCGCCACATTCACCTGAGGCTTTCCCCCATCGATTAAAATCATATCCGGCAATCGCCATTCATTCTTAAATCGTCGCTCCAGCGTTTCACGAATTGATGCAACATCATTTGAACCAACCACACTTTTCATCTTAAACTTTCGATATTCCGCCTTTGCCGGCGCTCCATTTTCAAACACCACCATCGACGCCACGGTCGATGTGCCGGAAATATTTGAGATGTCATACCCTTCAACTCGTCCAAAGATTCTTCCACTTTGATCGGTGAGCGATCCTTCATCCTGTGTCCCACGTCCTAGATCTTCATTCTTAAGAATCGCGATATCGCGAATGTGCTCCAAAAAATAAATCTTCTTTCGCAACTCCCCCGCCTCTTCAAATCGCTCTTCCTTTGACGCGATCTTCATCTCCTTTTTATATGCTTTTAGAATTTCATCCTTTTTCCCCTCAAAAAATTTAATCAAATCCCGAATGATCTTCCCATACTCCCGTTTTGATATCGCACCAATACACACGCCCGGACACAACTTCAAATGACAATAAAAACAAGCTCGCGGCTTTTTCCCCGTCTTTCGACTCCGAACATCCGATGTTGGCCTTTCGCACGTCGACCACGGAAACACCCTCCGAACAAGATCCAACGCCGAACGCGCAGATCGCGGAGATGTATACGGCCCAAACACTTTTTTATAAATCTTCGACGCATTATCCGGCATATCCGCCCCGCGAATAAAAATCGGCTTTGGAAAATCTTCTTTTGTAAACACGAGATACAAAAAACTCTTATTATCTTTCCCAAGGATGTTATACGCCGGCATGTACTGCTTAATGAGATTCGCCTCCAAAATCAACGCCTCAATCGCCGTCGGCTTTTTAATATATTCGATTTCAACCGCATCACGGAGCATATTTTCAATACGATCGTTCTGTGGTCTATTGAAGTAAGAGTGCACACGACGCTTGAGCGATGTCGCTTTTCCGATATACAAAATTTTCCCGGCCGTATCTTTATAAAAATATACACCGGGGGTGTCGGGCAATATCCCGCCTCTGATCTTGATACGTTTGTGGATCATAACGCGAAAACAGAAATCTCAAACGTTAAACAACTTTTTAAGCTTTACGTCCACTCGTTTCATTAAAGACGATTCGAGCGTTCCCAATTCACCCAGAATGATTTTCTTCTGCAATGTTGCGAGTTTTTCGACTCGTATCACGGAATTTATCTTTAGTCCGTTTAATTCAGATGCGATGACGTTCACATCAAAAGAACTCGGAATCTTTTTCTTTAGGGATGAAACACATGCGACAATGCAGTCTTCACCGTTTTTTTTGCGAAGACAAAATAACGCACGGCCTTACTTTATTCGCGGATAGATCCGTAAACGGAAACGGCACCAGAACCAGAGCACCCTTATACATAACGCTTCCTTAAATCAGCGATGGAATAGAGATCTGGCTCTTGTTCTAAAAAATCAAAGCTTCGGGACAAGGCATTGATGTTCGTTATTTCATTCACGTTCCGGTTATAAATGCTTGGAAATTGAATGATAAGCGCATCAATGGAATCCCTTCGACCGATGCCAAAAACTTCTCCGTGGATCTTTACGCGATCCACGATTCGACTGATATTCTTTCGCGCGTTCGTCGTACTGATAATCTGCATATATGTACATATTGTACATAAAGAAATAAATGAGGCAAAGGCGTCCATCCACGAATCACGGAGCGATTTCTTCGATCCTTAATATTCTCTCCACATTAAATGTCCGTTCCGCCTGCCGTGACTCACACCATGCGCGCAAGGCAAGAAATGCATGTCCGGCAAACTCGTCGTCCGCAATCGAGTAAGGGACGATCACACGCTTGGATTTTTCATCCTTGCCCTTGAGATAGGTGATGCAAACGCGCTTTTCCTCTTTTGCCGCGCGGATCAGCATCGCCACTTTATCCTCTTGGGACATGTCACGCTTCGCCAAATCATATTGGAGCGATGTCACGAATTTCACGATCGCGTAATCCAGCCGTATGTCTTGCGATCGCAGTGGCTTTGCCAGCGAAAGCCCTGAAAAAGAACGGCAACGGCTAAGCGCAACGTACGTTTGTCCGGCGACAAATGCACCGCGTCCAAGGTCAACAACCGCCTGATCAAATGTCTTTCCCTGACTTTTATGGATAGTCACGGCCCAAGCAAGACGGAGCGGAATCTGCGTAAAACTCCCGAGCCGTTCCTGATCCAAGCTCTTGGTTTTTTTGTCGTACACACTGCGGTAGATCGTCCAAGTATGCGATCCCACCTCAATCTGTGGCCCATCGTCCAATGTGACAATAACACCGGGTTCTGATTCCTTCTCGTTCCGGAACCCTTTCACCCATCCCATACTACCGTTCACAAACCGCCCGGCCGAATCGTTTGCAATGCACATGACGCGCGCGCCCTTCTTCAACCGTAATGCCGGATCCGCCGGTGCCTCGCGCTCCGGAAACGCGCCTCCGAATGTGCCGTGGAAGAGACGCTCCGCGCCGGACAACCGCGCGAAGCGCGTTTCATTCAACGCATCCGCCTCATTATTCATGGATGTGAGCACGATGGCGTCTTCGGACGGAGATGTGTGCGCACACGCATTCATTCGCTCAAGTTCTTCATTCGTAATACTACGGTTGCGAACCGCATTCAAGAGCGATACGAACACCGGGTCGGACTGGCGATACACTTTTTCCAATTCAATAAACGCCATATCACCGGCATCAATTAATTCCCGCGCAACATGAGATGCGAAAAAATACGGCGATTCATAGAGCTTGGAAAAAGCACCCCTCTCCGCGGACGTCACGACGGGCGGTAATTGGTATAAATCCCCGATTGCAACGATACGCAGTCCGCCAAACGGCGTTTTCTTTTTTCGAACGGCGCGCAAGAATTGATCCATACAATCCATAAGATCCGCCCGAACCATGGAAATCTCATCAATCACCAGCACGTCGGCTTTGCGGTAAATATCAGAATTCGTCGCGTCCGCACCCTTGCGTCACGCATCTTTGACGGTAATGCCGGGGGCAAAACGGAAGAAACGATGGATCGTTTCCCCGCCGACGTTCAACGCCGCGACGCCGGTCGGCGCAAGCACGGGCGCGATAAGAGATCCCATTTCGCTAAAATGTTTCAAAAGCGTACTCTTGCCCGTGCCTGCTCGGCCGGTAATAAACGTAAACGGCCCGCCCGTTTCCATCAGGGCGAGCGCGCGGTCAAACTCCGGAGTGCGGTCAAGCGAAAATGACATACATTATTGTTCCAGCGGACTCTTTATATTCTTCAGACTCGGATTCGTCACATGCGTATAGATTTGCGTCGTCCTGATATTCGCATGACCCAATAATTCTTGCACGTATCTCACATCAATTCCGTTTTCCAGCAAATGTGTTGCGAATGAATGACGCAAAGAATGGAACGTTGCCGGTTTGTTGATTTTTGTTTTCTCTAAACTTTTACGAAACATTTTTTGCAAAGAGGTAACAGTTAATTTACCGCCACGATTGGAATGAAAAACAAATTCACCCGCGTTTTTCCCCGCGATCATATTTCGCAAATCATTTTTCAATCTTTCCGGCAAAACGCTAATCCTGTCCTTTTTACCTTTGGCGTTTTTAATATGCACAACCAAATCATCAATATCCAAATCCGCCACTTTCAAATTTATCACCTCGCTCACCCGCAATCCGCATCCATACCCCAATGCAATCATTAAACGATATTTTGGATTTTCCGTTTCAACGATGATCTTTTCAATGTCCGCCCGTGAAAGAATAATGGGTAACTTTTTATTCCTTTTCGCGAATTTCAAATCAATCTTTTTCGTATCTTTCAATACGTTTGTATAAAAAAATTTCACGGCGCTCAACGCGAGATTGATCGTTTGCGGAGACTGCCCGCGCTCCTGTTTCGCAAGCAAAAACTCTTCAACCGCCTCTTGCTTTTCCGTAATGCCCACGCGCTTGGAAAAGCTGATATACTCTTTAATATACATCAAATACACTTTACGCGTTTTAGAACTATAATTCCGCAAGCGCAACACCCTCTCGGTTTTTTCCAAAACATTTTCCACAAT
>JANLIO010000012.1 GCA_024654265.1 bacterium
ATCCTCGGGTTTAACCCGGGGATCCAGGATAAAATGGTGCGCTTTATCTAAATAGGAATTACTCTTTGATCCTGGATCCCCGTTTTCACGGGGATGACAAAATAATCTAGCTTCATCGGATGTCGGACATCCGATTTTCTTAGAGGGGCATTTTGAAGGTTTGTTGAAACTGGGACACGGGGGTGTCCGTTTTTTTGAAATAGTTCTGTTGTCCTGGAGTTTAAACCGGGGATTTAGGAGTAAGTATTTGTATACTGAATCTGGAAAAAGAGATTGACGAGATTCGTTTTTTTCGTTATCTTCCAGAGCGCAATCGGGGATCGTCTAATGGTAGGACTCCAGGTTTTGGTCCTGGCTATCTAGGTTCGAACCCTAGTCCCCGAGCCATCGCGTTGAACGCGATAACCAAGTTCAAATAAAGACGCAACGTTTAACGTTGCAATCCGTTTTTAAGAATATAAATCGCTTGAACGCGATTACCAAGTTCAAATAAAGACGCAACGTTTAACGTTGCGACACTGCTTATAAAAAAATCAACTCTTTAGGAGTTGATTTTTTTGTTTATTCAGCATTTTGCTGTTCATCTTTCTTCATTTTTGGAAAGATCCATGCGAGTCCCGTGATTCCGGCAAAGGCGGTAAGGGAGAGGATAGGGATGGTGATAAAACCGAGCCAGCTGATTGTTGGTTGCGTGCAGGAGACGCCACCCGTGCAACCGGATGTAGATTCTGGGACAATTCCCCAGATGAGGAGGTTCTGGTACAGGGCAATGCCAAATCCGAGGATTGCGAGTGGGAGAATGTATCGATGCGCTTTTGTATCTTCATTTAAGATTGCAACGGCCGAAATAATCACAATCGGATAGAGGGCAATGCGTTGATACCAGCATAGGAGACAGGGGAGAAGGTTTTGGATTTCGCTGAAATATAAACTTCCAAGCGTGCCGGTTAACGAGAGGGCAAAGATAAGGTAAAGAAGGTTGATCTGTTTTTTGGACATACGATTATTTTCGTTTGGCAATTACAGCGTAGATCACGGCGTTCATCTCTGATGGATTATTGGATGTGCGGAAATATTCGATAATGGTTTCATCGCGAAGCATCTTTTCAACCATTTCTTTTAATCTCTGCGTTCCGCGCCCGTGAATAATCTTGACCACTTCGACTCCCTCCATGAACGAATGGTGTAGAAACGAGGTTAATTCGGGTCTTGCTTGATCTGTCGGGAGTCCGTGAAGATCAATTTGTTCGGTTTCTCCCAGCTCTGCGGAAAAAACCAATGCTTCATAGTCGTTACTGCTGTTGTGTGTGCTCGGAGGCTTCTCTTTCATATTTATGATCGCATGCTACCATGTCACATATATATATGAACAGGCGTCTTTTGAACTTCATCCTCTTTCTCGTTGTGCTGACTGCGAGCGGTCTTGGTCTTATTTTAACGGATAAACCGGAGATTCCAGTTGACGCGATTGGTTCGGAATCATCCATTGGAAACGCGGATCAATTTGTTGTTCTGGAGCCAAATGCGACCATTGTGCGTGTGGTAGATGGTGATACGTTTATAGCGATTCTTGATGGCGAGGATCGAGAGTGGACCGTTCGTATGCTCGGGATTGATACGCCGGAAACCGTTGATCCGCGTAAGCCTGTGCAGTGTTTTGGGAAAGAAGCTTCGCAAAAATTAACAGATTTGATTGAAGGAACACACGTTCGGCTTGAGGGTGATCCCGAGGCGGATGAGGTGGATAAATATGGGCGTCTTCTTCGGAACGTGTTTTTGACGGATGGAACGGATGTGAACGCACTGATGATTCAAGAGGGGTATGCGCACGAGCTGACCTCATTCCCATTAAATGCGGAGCGTAAGGCTGAATTGCGCCAATTTGAGCGAGATGCGCGTGAAGGTGAGCTTGGGTTATGGAATCCAGAGACGTGTGGGGGAGGGGCGTAATTATTCCTTGCCGAATACTAAATTTTCGGTTAGGATCGCCTTTGCTCATTCATGAATGACACCAAGGAGGTGATCTGTGGCAAAACGGAAGCCAAAGGCTTTACTTCGGCCAACGAATCAGGCTGTATTCTTTGATCTTGACGGTACGTGGCTACGAGATCAGTCAACCTTTCATTGGCTCCTGTGTGCCGCTGATGAAGGTGTCGTCACTCAAGACCAAGCCTGCGAGGCAATGCGCCTTTCGCTCTTGTACAAAAAGAGGGAGATTGAGTTCAAGGAGCTGAAAGATTTCCTTGTTCAAACGATTTTTAACCCTGTGAATATGGAAGGTGTTCCCGTTGAGCGTATGGCACGAATTTCAGAGCGTGTCATTCAGGAATACGGAGGATTCACTCATCGATTCACAGAGTGTCTTTCTGTGGCAGCGCGAAAATGTGGCGCACATCGCGTTTTGATTTCCGGAGCTTTGCATGACGTTGCACAAGCGTTTGCAGATAAGCATGAGATTCAAGAGGTGTATGCCACTCGTTTCCACCAAAAGAACGGTGTCATCCTTGGTCATAGCCCCATGGAGTGGGTGTGGAGGAAGGGCGACGCTGTCACTGCGGTTGCGAATCACTTGGAAATTGACCTCACTCGATCCGTGGCGATCGGAGACTCAGAGAGTGACGCTGTCATGCTCAGCATGGTTGGATATCCGATTTGCCTGAACCCAACCGAAGAATTGGAAGGGATTGCGCGAGCAGAGAAGTGGCCGATCGTTCTCGAATTCAAGTCACATTACTTGGTCACTCGGCCTGATCGGAATGGAGATTTGATGGAGGAGAGCGTTACCACGCTTTTTCCCGGAAATATCTTGAATCGATTCGCTGAAATGAAGACGTAGTTTCTCATGAGTCCGCTATCGCTCTGTGCCTTCGGCATGGAGCTTTTTTTATCTTTTCTATATCAAAGACCCTTGCCTAATGCGGAATCATTTCGTAAGGTCGTTTCATATGAAGATTGACGTATTTTGTGGAGATCCATTCAGTCAAACAGCAGATATCCTTGTTCTTCCTGTTTGGAAGGGCGGGAAACACCTGAAACTCCCTATCAAAAATGAGCAAAAGGAATTTGCGTCAAATATTACACTTCGACTTGAACGAAAAGGATTTGATGGAAAATTGGGCGAATCCCATCTTTTTCCAGTTTCTGTTGATGGGACAGACGAATGGATGATTTTGGGCGTGGGAGAGAAAAAAGGAGTCGATGCAGATCGATTTCGACAATTTGGCGCACACCTTGTACGGTCGGCGAATTTAGCAAAAGCAAAATCGGTAGTCCTCCCCATGTCGGCACTGCAAGAAACGACGTTGAAACAAAAGGATGTGGTGCAAGCGATTGCAGAGGGAATGCAATTCGCATCCTATCGATTCCACGCGTATCACGGAACGCAAACAAAAACAGAACCAAAAGAAGGGACGATTGAACGCGTGACGTTTGTGGTGGCACGGGATCGAGATTTAAAAAGAGTGACTGAAGCGATCGGAATTGCAGAAACATTGGCGAGCGCCGTGCATTTGACGCGTGACTTGGTGAATACACCGCCGGCAGATATGGCTCCTAAACATCTCGCGTCTGTTGCAAAAGGGTTGGCAGATAAAGCGAGTGGAATTCAGTGCACGGTACTAACGGCGGATGATATGAAGCGCTTAGGTATGGGTGCAACGCTAGCCGTTGCTCAGGGATCGGAACACGCGCCAGTTGGGATTCATCTGACATATACGCCAAAAGAAAAATCAAAGAAAACCGTTGCCATTGTTGGAAAGGGTGTGACGTTTGACTCTGGTGGACTTTCTATCAAGCCCGCAAAAAGCATGGAGACGATGAAGTGCGACATGGCAGGTGCCGCGACGGTTGTTGGATTATTTAAAGCGCTTCGCAATCTTCAGCCGAATGTGACGGTTCATGGAATCTTTCTCGCCGTGGAAAATATGCCGGGACATTCCGCGTTTCGTCCGGGCGACGTTGTGACCGCAATGGATGGTTCAACGATTGAAGTGTTAAACACGGATGCAGAAGGCCGACTCACGTTGGCGGATGCGCTCGTTTACGCGACAGAGCAGAAACCTGATTATATTATTGATCTCGCGACATTAACGGGTGCGTGTATTGTCGCGCTTGGGGATGATATCGCCGCGTTGTTATCAAACAACAGCCGACTTGCGAGCAAGATGTGTGATGCGTCTGAGGAAACAGGGGAGGCCATATGGGAACTTCCGTTGCATGCTCCGTATCAATCCATGATGAAATCAAAAATCGCAGATCTGAAAAATATCAGCAGTGGTCATGGTGCGGGAACAATTACAGCTGCGCTTTTCCTTCAGCCATTCGTGAAAAAAATTCCGTGGATTCATCTTGATATTGCAGGTCCATCATTTAACGAGCGACCATCGCGACCGGACGTATCATACGGTGGAACTGGATTCGGTGTCCGTCTTCTCGCAAATTTTCTGCAGAAATTGTAGTGGTTGTGATATACTTGTTGAAGATGAGATTTTATATTCTTAAATTTTAAATCTTCAAATCAAATTATGTCTGTAACCGTGTATTCCACCGCAACATGTCCATACTGCAAGCTCGTGAAAGAATATTTAAACGAAGAAGGTGTTGAATTTAAAAATGTAGATGTTGGCGAAGACCCTGAGGCGGCAAATGAAATGGTAAAGAAGTCGGGTCAAATGGGGGTTCCGGTCGTTGAAGTGAATGGTGAAATTATCGTTGGATGGAATAAGGCGGAATTGGAGGAGGCTTTGAAAAAGAAAAAGAAATAGAAGTATCACTTTTTTTGGAATTGAGTGAGATTTTTTTATAACGCGCGTAGATTATCCGCGTGCGTTATTCGTATGTATCCCGGTGTCAGGTTCGGTTATCCACAGAAATTCTTGATAAGAATCCACGAACCAGACACCGTACCTAAAAAATCTATAAATTTTTCTTTTTACGCGCCTTTTCGGCAATTTTCTGTGGATAAACGAACCTGACACCGGACCTCTATTTTAAAAGTGTATTCTTTGATAAAATTATCCTATGGATATTGTCGCCATACTACAAAGCAAACCTGTTCTTATCGGTCTTCATCTTGGTTTTGGCATTATTGGCATTGATGCGTTTTTGTGGCTGTTAGGAAAACTGAAGGGCGACGGGGGTTCGCGGAAAAGTTTGGTTATCACTGCGGCTATAGGGGTTGCCGCTTTCGTCGCAAGCTGGCTCGCTGGTGGCTACTATTATGTCGCCTATTACGGAACGCTCGTGAAGTCAATAATCAAAAGTGGTGTTGCGCCGTGGGTACACAATATTATCATGGAGACCAAGGAGCATATTTTCCTATTCATCATTCCTATCGCGATGACCGTACTTTTCATTACCTTACTTGAAAAAGAGGATATGGATAAGCTTAAGCTTCGTCGCATTGCCTTATGGCTTGCCGGTACTGTTGCTGTATTGGGGCTTTTCATTGGCGCAATGGGATTTATAATCTCCGCCACAGTTCGCTGGGGAACAATCAACTGATGTATCTTTATGAATAAACCCAAATTAATCTTTTCATCGGCATACGCGGCAATCATCACCATTATTTTTGTCGTGGTTATTACTATCGGGGCGGAATTATCCGCATCGTTGAAAGATTGGCTTAAAAGCTTTTCCGGTCATCACTGGACATCAAAAAGTATTTTTTCCGTACTGTTGTATGCGGTTGCTACTGTAGTATTGTATTTGTCGCCGTATAAATACACTGACGATCATCTCAAGAGAATACTCGATTTTCTTTTGGCATCTGCGGTACTCGGTACTGTTATTCTCACACTATTTTTTATGGGGCATCATTTCCGTCTTTTTTAAGTTAACACTGGGGATCGTTAATATCAGCATGAATAAAAATAGGGGAATGTCTAACTTCTGCCACCAAATTCCGTTAGTATCCCGGTGTCAGGTTCGCTTATCCACAGAAATTCTTGATAAGAACCTTTGTTTCATGGAACGCGGTGTAGAGAGGACTTTGGTGTCAGGTCCGCACATCTATGCCACATGCCTTAACATCGAGCTGAATCCCGTAAGAGCGAATATTGTTGCGGATCTTGCAAACTATCCGTGGAGCAGTTATCACGCGTATGTGAACGGAGTCCACAATCCTGTTGTGACATTGGATCAATTCTATAAGGGCTTGGTAAAACAATCAATGCACAAAAAGAGAAGTATAAAGTTCTTCTAGATTCTGTCATGAGGCAAACGTAATCCCTCTTAAAAAATGATAAATGCGTCCACAGCTATCCTCGCTGTTTCCTGAACCCGAATATGAATCCGCGAACCAGACACCAAACCTAAAAAATCTTTATTTTTTTTCTTTTCTGGGTACTTATCGGCAATTTTCTGTGGATAACCGAACCTGACATCGGATCCTACAAAAATCAAAAATAATATAAACCTATTATATAACCATCCGCTTTTTTTTGATTCGTTATCGTTCATATTACTAAATTATTCATTCTTTTTTCTGCCACTTTGAAATATTTTTTGTCCTTCTCAATCCCTATCCACTGTCGCCCAAGTTTTTTTGCTACAAAAGTTGTCGTTCCACTACCTAAAAATGGATCAAGTACAATATCATCTTTGTTTGAGGATGCGAGAATAATACGACGCAACATCTCTTCCGGCTTTTGGGTAGGATGAATTGCTCTATTGTCCTTTCCTCTGATTCTTTCTTTCCCTTGAACGAGGGGTAATTGCCAAACGTCCCTCATTTGTTTAAGAGAACCGTCTTTTTGTTTGTCGGGGTTTAGCTTCTTTAATTCTTCGTAGTTAAAAATCCATTTTTTGCCTTTTACTGCCCAAACTACAAATTCAGTGGAGTGAGTAAAAACTCGTCTTGTCATGTTTGGCATCGCATTTGTTTTTTGCCAAGTGATGATATTGTTGATTTTGAAATCTAGTTGCTTCAAAACAATCATTACTTCAGCGATATTATGATAAGTGCAGGATATATAAATTGATCCGCCTTCTTTTAAAGCACGGTAAGCGCCACCAATCCATTTTCGAGTAAACTGTAAGTATTCTGGTGCAGTCATTGTATCCCACGTTTCATTTACCATGTACCAATCGCCACCAGTTTTATTGCCTTTCCATGTTAGTCCGTTGCCAGACAAGTTATACGGTGGGTCGGCAAAAACAAGATCAACAGACTCCTTATCAATTTTTAATTTGAGTATGTCTATGCAATCATCATTGTAGATAATGTTTGTTTTCATACTCATAAATTAGAATGTTAAGCTCTTCTGCCATGACGAAATGGCTACAGGAATATTTTTAAGCCACTCGTTGGATTCGTTAAATGAATTTGATAAATTGATTATTTCATCATACAGTCTGGCAATTTCGCTGTGCTTCAAAAACTTATTCTCTGCTTTTATTTGAACCAGAATATTTAAAAGAGAGACAAAGTTGCTTATTGATAGGGGAATTATCCTTTGTTTACTGCCTTCGTACTCATATTTTATGGCAGTCCAAAAGGTGTTGATTGTATCTCTGTGCATTTTAGGGGCTATGAACAAGCAGTAAGAACTTTTGTCATTGTGCTTGCTTTCAAAATCTCTCAAAGTACCATTGATCTCGCCCAGTCAACATAGTTACTTCACAAATAGCATTGAAACTCTCATAAAAGCATTCTATATCCGGCGTATTGGCTGGTGCTGTAAA
>JANLIO010000014.1 GCA_024654265.1 bacterium
AACGCGATCATGGGTCGATACCGAAGCGGTCAAACGGGGCAGACTGTAAATCTGCTGGCATCGCCTTCGTAGGTTCGAATCCTACTCGGCCCACCAAAAAAACACTTCTGTTATATACGGGGTGTTTTTTTATACAAAAGGGCAGAAAAGTTGCTTGGAACGAGAGTAGAATTTTATAACAAAAGACTCGCCGTATGGCGAGTCTTTTGTTATACGTTATAAATTATTATAAGTGAGCCTCATCAGTAGAGAGAGGCTTGGACAGTTTATAGATAAACTCTTCGAACGGGAATTCTTCCGGGTACGGTGTTCCGAGAAGGAACCAATCAGCAGATCCTCCGGAATTACCGAGTGATGTATTGTGGTTTTGAGCCGAACCATCCGAGTAGATAAAGTTACCTGGGAAAAGATAGTAATGTTTTTGATATAGATATGGACCTTTCCAATTCGTTGGTTGTGGGTCATCGAGCGGATTAATACGCATAATGTGGAGTATCGATGGGCTCGATGGGTATTCGGAAGTCCTCCTGTTATTCACCAACCATCCATTATCTAGAAGTGCATTGCTTATGTAAAGTTTTGCTTGTATTTTTTCATCCCCAGTAGGATCTTTTAAGAGTACTTTTCCATTTATGGTCAGTTCATCACCAAAGCTGGAAATTTTGAGCTCATCTTGAAATGTGAAGACAACAAGATATTCATCATTATCCGCGAATGGGCCAATAAAACTAAATGAATTTTTAAAGATATTTGGGAAAAGGACACTGTCCGGATTCGGTAATTTAAACGCTTGAACCGTATAGAGATCTTGGAAACCCGTAGGGAGTTCTTGTGTTAAATTATTCGTGCGTCGTGTAATGCCAAATTGTCCGACAAGTGCATTTTTTGGCAAAATGAGTTTAATGGAGAATTGTTTGATTCGAACATTTCCATATACGCTTGGATCTTTTACCGGCGCTGCCTTGACACGATATAAGACCATCCGCGTTCCCCCTGGATTTTTTTGCATTTCGGGAAGTCTTTTTAAGTCATCTGCCAAAGGAACATGTGTAAGCAAAAGCTTGTTCTTCGGCACTTGTTTTTCCGGATACGTATATACTTTTTCAGTAACGAGAGAACTTAGACTCGGAAATGAGCTTGTACGAGTTGATCCGAAGTATCCAAGACCCGCGGCAATTGCGAGGCCACCAGCTGCGAATCCTACGAGAACTTTTGTTCGCGTGGAAACTTGTGTTTTTGTTGCTGTTCTAGGCATAAATAATCAAGATGAATAAAGATTAACCCAAGTATAGCATTTTAGAATAAAAAAAGCGCAGAAGCCGAGGCAACTGCGCTGTATCGGGAGAGAATTTACCGTGTGCAAACGAATTGAAACCCGTCGTTTGGGTCATCTTTCGCTGCGCGAAGAAAAGAGAACTCCGATGTGGAGTTGGCGTCACCCGAGTAGAACACGAGCTCTTTTTCACCGGAGATCGTATCTCCGAGAATACGAACCCGTTCTTCCCACATGACGAGGTGGAGCTCGAAGTCTTGGTTCACATTATCGAATGTGATTTCAACAGCGCCTTCCAGCGTCATCTTTGTTTCTGTGGGTTGACCGTTCACCACACCTTGCTGAAGACAACTCCAGTCGGATCCGTCGAGAGCGCGAGCATGAAGGATTTCCGTAAAATACTCGGGCTCCTGATTTCGGATATCGGCGACTGTCCGCTGTTCCCCGTCAGAAGAAAAGTATCCATCAGCGTAGATTTGGACGAATGCCATGTCATCGTCACGTAGGTCGTTGAGCGGGATCGTACAACGAAACCAGGCGCCGTATTCCGTTATTTCCGCGAGGTCCGATGTGCAACCGCCCTTCTGTTGATTATCGGCATCGGGGATTGTGACCATAAGTAATGGCGAGGTTTTCTCAAAGACATCAAGAAGTGGCATGACGGCGCTGATCGTCGCCGTATTTTTTTTCGGCGTCGTAGTGACCGTGACTTCGCTCGAGCATGCGGTTGTGATGAGTGCGAAAAGAATGACCAGCTTTTTTTGCATGATCGCCTCCAAGTGTGGGTTAAAAAAAGGACGTATCGCGGGAGTGCGATACGTCACTTAAACATCTTTTTTGCTTTTTGTCAACGCTGTAACACTCCACCCCACTCAATGACAGTGAAGCCATTGCGCGTTGGCGTGCGTGGAAGTCGCGGTGGATTTGCTGGTATTTCATGATCCAATGCCTCGAAATCCATGAGAATTCGGAGAACAGAGTCAGGCGTTTGAGAAATGGACATTGGTGCGATTTGATCCATTACGCGCGTTCCGTGAAACCCGATTTTGTACCACAGAGCCGATTGCATGCGAGGAAGCCAGAATTCAGTGAAGTCTGCCGTTTCTTGCGTATTCAATCCGAGTTTGCCCAAGGTGTCTGTTAAAAAGTGATTTACATCCTCCTGCGCGACAACCCAGTAGTTCGTAGGGGATGAATAGACACCACCACGACCTTCCCAGAAGAGATACGGGTAGGTGAGACCATCATCAAGATTTGTCAGCTGTCCGGAAGGATTTGCGCGTACACGCCAGCCGTTGTTGTACACCGGTTCGGTATAGCTGAATCCACCCTTTGGATCCAACGTCACCGTTAGATCCATTTCGCGTTCTGGATAGAGATAGATCACCGGCTTCCCACATTCAGTTTGTGGGATAATTTCGGTTGATTGGAACTCAACCCAACGACCCAATGAATCTTGATAGTAGAATACGGGGTGAAGCGCGGTAAAATCTTCAATTGTTCCTGACTTGTTAAGATATTGCCATGATGTGTACAGTTTTTGGTAATGTGCGAGTGAAAAGTCTTTTGGAACATAGAGATCGATCCAATCTCCTGAATTGAGATGGACCTTGCCTCCCACGGTCATTTCTCCAAGATCTTCTATCTTCACAACATGCATTTCGCTCAACATGCCACATCCTCCGGGTTCCGATTTTAAATATTCTTGGTCTATGATTTTCTGAGAACGATCATTCAACTTAATGGAAAGAAACTGTGTGTTATTTTGTTGATTTCCATAATACCAAAACGGAAGAATGAGATCGTAATACACCGGAACTCCGTCCGCCTTTCGGAGAAGCGCGAAGCTATTTGGATCGCCAGTTTCGTTGATTAATTTTGTTGGCGCAAGAGAGCCAAAAGAAGATTGAACGGCATTCGCGGTGTGCTTTTGCATGATGTCTGTCGGATTTTCTGATGGGTTTCCGATGCCAAGAAGGATGTAACCATTTCCGCTCTTATCAGAGATTTTTTGCGGGTAATCTTCTAGCTCCGGAATGATGAGCGCTCCATTGTCATTCTCAACATCGATGGAAGTTGAAACTTCTTCAGCATTATTCCTTTCGTATGTGCTGTCATGCCCGAATCCACTTGATCCAAACATATAGCTTGAAACAAGGACGGATTTATTTTTAGAATCTTTTGGAGCATGAATGATGTAATCGTATGAGTAAGATGTCCCCATGCCATATTCTTCCGTTTTATGAAGCGCAAGAGTCCACATATCATACGGACCGCCGTTTACGACTCCTAGTTTTGTGACTGTTTCAGGACCAGTTTCAAATTCAGACTCAACTACGGGGATGGACCCAAACATCGCGAGTTCCGATGATGTTGTCGATACTTGATCTTCGAGTGGAATCCAATCGATCTTAAGTGCTTGGCGCTCGATATTTCCAGTTAAGATTTCTTCTGTCGTTGTGGCTGTTTCATCTGGCAAGATGATTGGCTCAGGTGTAATCGTGCGCGGAGTGAGTGCCATCCATGTGAGCATGCCGGCAAGACCAGCCATAATCAAAACTGTGACGATTGCAACAATTTTCCATGGATTCAACGTCGTATTCGCCTTAGGCTTCGTCGGAGTTTCCGTCTCTTTTTCCTCAATATTCGAACTTTGATCTTCGACCTTCGAACTTCCATCTTCTCTTTTTGTATTCATATCTTCAACGTTCTCATTATCTGTCATATAAAATGGTTATAACCCCAGACCTAATTTGATCTCGAAGTTTGTTTGGTGATTGAAATGCAATTTTCTCTAAAATACTCCATGCTTCTTGATCGGGCAATGGCGAAGGTTGTCCATTGTTTGTTGCGACAGGAAGAAGATGGATCAAGATTTCTTGTTTGCTGATGATGATTCCCGCCGTAAGACCAGTCGTTGTGTCTCCGAAACGTTGATCAAAGATGAAGTTTCCGAGTGAATAAATCACGGGCGTATTTTCGATGAGCTCAATGCCCTGAATAACGTGTGGATGTCCGCCTACGATTAAATCTGCGCCAGCCTCGACCATTTTTTCGGCAAGACTGCGCTGGGAGGTTGTTTGTGATACGTACTCCATTCCCCAGTGAGGCAGTACGATTACAAAGCGTTCATTCTTGCCAGCTGCCCGGATTTCATCCAAAAGCGTTTGTTCATCGGGGCGAAAGGAATGATATCCAATGAATGTAAGAGGAACTCCGTTGACTTCCTGATCAAGAACAAAGACAGGGGATAAGAAAGAACCAAACCATTTGACGCCAGCGGTATCCAATTCTTTTCTCGTTTCAATTTCACCGGCAGATCCCACATCTTGGCTGTGGTTATTCGCGAGACTGACAATGTCGATATGTTTTTTGAGTTCGGTAATGGATTCCGGCGTAAAATCAAATTCAAATGGGGGGAGGTATGTATTTTTTGGTGAACGATTGTTTATCGTTCCTTCAAGATTTCCGACACGAAGATGCGAGCCAAGTAAAAAACGGCCGACATTTTTCCAAGGCGCATCGATTCCTTCGCGCTCAGCTAAATGTTTTACATCTCGATCCAACATGATATCTCCAACAAAATGAATGGATGCAAAAGGCGCCGGGTGTTCGATGTTTGATTGTGTATTTGACTGTGTGAAATAGCCAAGAATATGACTTGTGTTTTCCTGCCAATTCTTTTGATTTTTCGTTGGTTGATCGACGTTTGATTGAAGAGAATCATTGTGGCCCGTAAGGTGCCAAGTTGTGTTACCTCGTATTGTGTTTATGCGTTGGATGACTCGAAGTGTTGCATTGGAATCAATTTCCAGATTCGCAGAGCTTGTTCCGGATTCAATTGAACGGAGTGTGATCCTGTCGTGATATTGCGCAACAGACGATGGAAGATAATGCGACATATCAATACTCGCGATGACAACAGCGTCTGGAAATTGAGTGGCGATGATTTCACCAAGAGTATTTGCTTCTTCGAGAGAGAGCGTTTCGTGAAGCGCAATGGGAACAATCTTCGCAGAAGGAAATGATCTTTTTATAAAAGGCGTGATCGCAGAAATGCCGTGTTCATTCTCAAACGTTCGTTCTTCATTTTGAAGAAGAGGATCTTGATACAAAAGTCGACGAACAGCGTTGATATCTGAGGCGACATCTCCGTAGGGGGTTTGCCATGTTCCAAATGAAATTTGCGCCGGTGACTTTCCGAGTGAAAAATGGTTGGGACTTAACACGATAACGGTTTGAGCAGAATGATCTTCAATTGTTTTAAAAACAGTCGCAATATCCGTTACCGCAAGAAGATGGTGTGCAACAATCGCAGAGTTGGAATTCATGCGGGTGAGCTCGCCGGTAGAATCGTACGCGTGATCGTAAATACTTTGAGCCGTATATCCATACGAATATGTGGGATGATCGGGTTCGGGTGGGAAAAGCGTATTAGAAAGAATCTCAATTATGTGCGACGAACTTGGATGGGGAGTAAAACGAGCAATGAAAAAACCACCTAAAAAAGAGAGGATGATAAGTGGTATAAGTAGAATAGCGTTTAAATGACGTCGACGAGACATGCTGTGTTTTTATAATAAAAAAGCCTTTTTGTAAAGGCTTTTTTCTCAATTATTCTTTATGGTGTCGACGTCGTCATCGTTGGTGTTGTGGATGTCGCTTTTGGAGTTGAGATCGAAATATTTTTATACCATTGGTTTGATGGGTTTCTTGAGCCCCAGTATCCCAAGCCCGCTGCAACCGCAAGGCCACCGGCTGCAAATCCTACGAGAACTTTCGTACGAGTACTGACTTTTGTCTTTGTTGATGTCTTCGTCATATGTGATTCGTCGTGAATGAGTTTAGTGACTGAGAGTATTTCTATTTTATTCGACCGCAGGTCTAATACCTCGCGGCTCTGCCGCGTCAGTCGATTTTGTTCTATGCTTGGGCAATGGGTAAGTACATCCACAAATCTCACA
>JANLIO010000023.1 GCA_024654265.1 bacterium
CTCAAACAGGCAGGCGACCCCCAAACCCCCGTCCATTAGATTAATAGGTTAGGAGTTTGAAGGTTTTATGAAACTGGGACACGGGGTGTCCGTTTTTATAGGATATCCGTTTTAGCGGATGTCGGACATCCGATTTTCTCAGTCTCAGAAGGGAATTTAGAATATATCTGTCATCCTCGGGTTTAACCCGGGGACCCAGAATCAAACGGCGCGCTTAATCTAAAAATAGAAATTTCCCTTTGATCCTGGATCCCCGTTTTCACGGGGATGACAGAATAATCTAGCTTCATCAGATGTCGGACATCTGATTCCCTTCTTCCAGTGACAATTCGTTCATTTTCTGCTAATATCTCGCGTAATGAACTGGAACGACCTTCCGCGCCCAATCGTCGCGCTTGCACCAATGGCAGATATGACTGATCTGCCGTTTTGTCTTATCTGTAAAGAAAAGGGCGCACCAATCATGTTCCGCGAGATGGTCTCGTCTGAAGCCATTATTCGGATGAGCCCAAAAACATTAAAAATGTGTGAGTTTGATGAACGCGAACGTCCGATCGTGCAACAAATCTTTGGTGCCGATCCAAATACGATGGCCAAAGCCGCGCGCATTATCGAAGAAAAATTTAAGCCAGATGCCATTGATATCAACATGGGTTGCCCCGTGTACAACATTGTTTCAAAATTTAACGGCGCTTCACTCATCCGCGAACCAAAACGAGCCGGAGAAATTGTCCGAAAAATGAAATCCGCTGTCTCTGTTCCAGTGAGCGTAAAAACACGACTCGGCTGGGATGACGACCGCCAGATATTGGATTTTGTAAAAGTATTGGAAGATGCGGGCGCTGACCTCATTTCCATTCACGGACGCACAAAGGCACAAGGATATTCCGGAACCGCGAACTGGGAACGAATCGGTGAAGCAAAGAGAAACACCACACTTCCAATTCTGGTAAACGGAGATATCGTTGATTTAGAAACTGCAAAAATTGCACTCGATCAATCCGGTGCTGACGGGATGCTCATTGCACGTGGCGCACTGGGAAATCCATGGATTTTCCAACGCATCATAAATGGACTTGAAAAGGGGATTGATCCTGAAGAACCCTCCATGCAAGAACGCTTCGATACCATTCGAAAACACGCGCAATTACAGGTGGATCATTTTGGCGAAAAAGGTCTTATTAAATTGCGAAAACATCTCCCTTGGTATTTCAAAGGGATGAGTGGAATAAAAGATTTTCGATCAAAACTTGTACGAATTTCTACCGTACAAGAACTGGAGGAGGCGTTGGCGAGTTCCAATCTTGAGCTGTAATTTCAAAACAAGTATATCCATCAGGGTGATTCCAGAAATTGCGATTATCACGCATAGAGATCTTTGGTGGAGCTATCGGAATTCGTGTATCGGATACAGCCTCAAACGTTGCACAAAGCGTATAATGACCGTCTTCTGCAGGTTCATAGACGTATTTTTCACCCGTCTGAGGATCTTGAATTGATTGAACGCTAAACAGTCGAGATGTGGAAATTATCTCCAAAGAATCCGGGAGTTGGTGCGCATCACTCCAATACCCATCAATCGCCGAAGAGATCATATCCAATTCTTGAACGCGTTGATCATCCATACGTCGTACACGTTCTTCAGCCGGCGACCCAAGCACGATGAACGACGTCACGACAGATGCGGAAACGATAACGATAAGAAGTGCGATTAGTAATTTTTTTGTCATAATACGTGTCGTTACTCTTTTTCAACTGAGCGGAGATCTGTCAGGTAATATCCAAAAATCGAAGAGGAGATTCCGCCAACAATAAGTGCCTTCAAGAAGAATCGGAGTGTTAATTCACCGCCCAATAAACTATTCAGTAATCCAATCAAATCTCCGATGATAATACCGGCGGCAACAAACAAGGTGATGTATGTAAGCCAGCGACGAATTTTCGAATCGCGTTTTTCCGGATCCTTTTTCATTGCACCGCGCACCAACATCGTCATCCACAAGAAGATCGGAAACGCGATAATTAGTGATGATGTTCCCATCCGCAGAGACTGTCGGATTCCGTCGATCATGTAATATTGTTGAATTGGATCGGGAAGCCAAATGTTGATAAATTGGAAGAGTAATGTTCCAAGACCAATCGCGCTAATGTATAGCGCCATAAACATCACAAGATGAAGAAAAGCTTCGCGCGCGGAAAGATATGGTTTGCGGAGGGGAACAGGAACAGCGAATTCAACATCTGCATACGCATCCATAGCGGATTTAATTTCATCCTTTGGCCAACCTGCCTTTGTGAGTTGACTTTGGATCTGTTTTCGTGGAATCTCCTTTAACAAAGCGTCTCGAACAAAGGTTTTGAGTTCAATATTCATATGGATGCTATTATACAACCTATGTCCGATTTTACGATACACCACACATACAAGCCTTCCGGAGACCAACCAGACGCGATTAAGGCGCTTGTTCGAGGTATCAAAAAAGGGGATCGATACCAAACACTACTTGGAGCCACCGCAACCGGAAAAACATTTACGATTGCGAATACCATCCAGCAGGTTCAAAAACCAACGCTTGTCATTGCACATAATAAAACCCTCGCAGCTCAATTGTGTAACGAGTTTCGTGAGTTTTTTCCGGAAAATGCGGTTGAATATTTTGTTTCATACTACGATTACTATCAACCGGAAGCATATATCGCACGAAGTGATACCTACATTGAAAAAGAAGCACAAGTAAATGAAGAGATTGACCGACTCCGTCACAGCACGACACAATCATTGTTAACGAGGAAAGATGTGATTGTGTGCGCGTCTGTCTCCTGTATTTACGGACTTGGCGCACCGGAGACGTATGAACAAACAATTCTTCACTTTACGGTTGGTGAACAATTGACGCGCGAAGATATTTTGGAACGTCTCATTAACATGCAATTCACGCGCACAACCGCCGACGTGACGCGCGGAACGTTTCGCGCAAAAGGTGGTGTGATTGAAACCATGCCCGCGAATGAAGAAGTCATCTATCGTATTGAGGCACCACGCGACAAGATCACGGCAATTTTGAAGATTGATCCTGTGTCACGGCGAATTATCAATGAACAAAATGAAGTTTGGATTTTCCCAGCAAAACATTTTATTACACAAAGTTCAGATCGCGAACGTGCGATGAAAACAATCCGACATGAGCTAAAAGAACGTTTGGCGTATTTTGAGAAAAACGGAAAACTCTTGGAAGCCGAACGATTAGAACGACGAACACATTTTGATCTTGAAATGATAGAAAACCTTGGGTATTGCAACGGGATTGAAAACTATTCGCGACATCTTTCCGGACGAAAACCAGGGGAACCGCCAGACACGCTTTTTTCCTATTTCCCGGATGACATGCTTGTCGTGATCGATGAATCGCATGTAACAATCCCGCAGGTTATGGGAATGTACGAAGGCGATAAATCACGCAAGGAAACACTCGTTGAATACGGTTTTCGATTACCAAGCGCGAAAGATAACCGACCGCTTCGTTTTAAAGAATTTGAAGAACGCGTTCCGCAAACGATCTTTGTCTCTGCAACGCCAAGCGATTTTGAACGAAAAAACTCCGCGCAAATCGTGGAACAAATCATTCGCCCGACCGGACTTGTTGATCCGGAAGTCATCATTCATCCCATCACGCCCAAAAAAGGGAAATTAGGACAAGTGGATGACGCCATTCAACGGATCAATGAAGTTGTAAAACGTGGAGATCGAGTGCTCGTCACAACGCTCACCAAAAAGATGGCGGAAGATCTTTCGACGTTTCTCACAGAAGAAAAAATTAAATCACGTTATCTTCACAGCGACATCATCACCATGGAACGGCTGGAGATTTTGAGCGAATTCCGCAAAGGGACGTATGACGTTCTGGTCGGCGTAAACCTTCTTCGTGAGGGATTAGACCTTCCTGAAGTTTCACTTGTCGCAATCATGGATGCAGATAAGGAAGGATTTCTTCGATCGGAAACCGCGTTAATCCAGACAATTGGCCGAGCCGCACGAAACATTCGCGGACAAGTTATTCTCTACGCCGACAACATCACCGGATCTATGAGTCGCGCGATAACAGAAACAGAACGACGGCGAGAAAAGCAAGTCGCGTACAATAAAAAACATAAGATCACTCCAAAAACAATCATAAAAGCGCTCACCGATTCGCGAACCATGATTGGATTTTCGACATCATCAAAAGATGTAAAAGAAATTTTGAAGTTAGAACTTAAGGCGGAAACACATGATCTCAAAACGGTTCTCAAGCAAAAAGAAAAAGAGATGAAAGAAGCGGCAGAAGATTTGCAATTTGAACTTGCTGCGATTTTAAGAGATGAAATTCGCGTTCTCAATAAAGAAATTGATACGCGGGAAAAGAAGGGGAGAAAGGCGCCGGCTCCGAGAAAGGGGAAGCATGGGAGGACGAAGTAATAGGGAATTTGGAATGTGGAATTTATCTGTCATCCTCGGGTTTAACCCGGGGATCCAGAATCAAACGGCGCGATTCATCTAAATAGGAATTGCTCTTTAATCCTGGATCCCGAATGCTTTCGGGATGACAGAATAATCTAGCTTCATCGGATGTCGGACATCTAATTTTTTTAGAAGGGAATTTGGTAGAGAAGGAATTTGGAATGTGGAATCTAAATAAATCCCCTCCTTACTAAGGAGGGGAGCGGGGAGGTTTCTCCTAATCCCTCTTTTCTTTATATAAAAGTTAGAACCCTCTTAGTCACTTTTTGTCACATCACAAAAGTGACGCAAAAAAGATGTTGGGGGTCGGCTGAACTCGTTCAACGCTATCGCTTGAT
>JANLIO010000024.1 GCA_024654265.1 bacterium
TCGTCGCAAAGCCTCCTCGGTCGAGATGACGGGGTTTGGATGACTTTATGGACTTTTTGTCTCGGTGCTCCACGCCATACGCCCTACGCTTCGCGCTCCGCGCTCTACACTTTACCCCTCCTCTTTTTGAACCTCCGGATTTTCTTGTTTTCTTGCTAGGTAAACCGCTTTTGCAAGAAGCCTGTCTAAGTTTCGATAGCCTGACATTTTTTTTGCTTTTTCAAGCGGAAACCATTGTGCTTCGTGGATGCCTTCTGTACCTGGCAATTTTTCTTTACGTTGTGGAGAGATCTCAAAAAGATACAAATGGACGGTTTTTTCAACCATTGTTCTTCCACGCGAAAAGCGAAATCGAGTCTTTCCGAGGTTTGCGATGTATTGAAGTCCGCGCAATCCGGTTTCCTCATCAATTTCTCGAATCGCTGTTTCAATCAACGTTTCCCCCAACTCTTGATGCCCTTTTGGAAAAGTCCAACGTCCGTACGGATCTCGTATAAAAAAGAACTCTATTTGATCCTCCCGATTGCGATAGATAATTCCTCCCGAAGAAAGCTCGCGTCGAAATCCTCGGCGTCTTTTTTGATTGGATTTTTTTCTAGATGATTTCGTGTCTATGCCTGCAGTCGTCGAACCCACATGCGCAGGATGAGGCTTCCGTTGATTCTGATTTTTCGCCAAAGAACCGGTTGATGGATGTTCTCCGCCAGCCGGTTTTTGTGAGCTCTTTGTTTCAACGAGACGCGTATTTTCAATCTGATGCGCAGTCGGTGACCCATGAGCACGCCTTCTATTTGAGGGTCTCGAGCGCCTTCTCGAGTTGTGGGTCCTTATTGTCATGATAATCCTGTTCTGTTCGTTCAACGATAATATCTGGTGTAATTCCAACTTCGTTCAAAAACCGTCCTTTTGGCGTGAGCCATTCTGCAACCGTGATTTTTACAGCCGACCCATTTGCCAGCTCACTATAATCCTGCACAGAACCTTTTCCATATGTCTGTTCGCCGATAACTGTGCCAAGTCCATAATCCTGAAGGGCGCCTGCCACAATCTCGGATGCCGATGCCGATCCCCCGTTTACAAGAATGGCGGTTGGAATCTTCGCAAGACGACCGCTCCCTGTTCCGTGGAATTCATCCGTTGGCACACCCTTATGCTGTTCGATGACGACCGTATCACCACCAACCCATTCACCGGCAATTGAAATGGCACGATCTAAAAATCCGCCCGGATTATTCCGCATATCAAGCACAATACCTTTCACATCCCCCTTTGCCAGTGCGTCATCAACAGCTTTAGAAAATTCTTTTGCCGTATCACTGTTAAAGTTCGTGATTGTGATTTTTTGAATTCCCTCATCAAGCGATTCGCTTCTCACGCTTGCAACCACAATTGTGTCGCGGACAACAGTGACATCAAATGTTTCAGGCGTCACGCTCTTTTCACCGGACTCATTCTTCACACTCTTTAAACGTCCGATATGAAGAACAACCGATGTTCCTCGATCTCCGCGTATTCGAGTAACCGCTTGTTCAACAGACATCCCTGTTGTTTCTTCATCGTTAATTTTCAAGATTGCATCGCGCGCAAGCAAACCGGCTTTTTCTGCTGGCATCCCAGGTAATGGTGAAACAATCTCCAACTGTCCATCTTTAATTCCAATCTCAGCGCCAATACCTTCGAACTTCCCTTCCAATGATTTCTGAAACTCATCCGCAATAACCGGCTCAAAAAAGACAGTGTACGGATCACCTGTTGCTTCGGCCATCCCTTTCATTGCGCCCCAAAGCAATGCAGAGTCATCGAGAGGTTGTTTATAAAACTGATCTTTTAATAAACGCCACAGTCGCCAAAATTGATCGAACTCCACAGTCTGAGAAATATCGGATGGAGCCCCACTTCCAATCCCTGCGACGGCGTACGTCTTCACGGCAACACCCTCGTCAGTGCTTAAAAGAAAAGGATGTCGCGTCCCTCCAAGAAACGCAAAGATCCCAACGATAAGGATGACAAGGACCCAATGTCGAGGCGACAAAGATTCCAGTGTTGTCTTTTCATTTTCATTCATGAGAAAGAGGATATCCGAAGTCACGAATTTCGTCTACAATCTGTATCATGTATAGTCCACCATTTCATCGACGAATTTTACCTTGGGTTTTCGCCTCCCTTTTTTTAGCTTCTGCCCCTGTTCTCGTCTTCTATACGGCCGGATACAGATGGAATCCAAAAAAGGACAAGGTCGAACGAAACGGAACACTTATTGTAGACACCAAGCCAACGGGTGCTTTCGTCTTTTTGAATGAGAATAATACAAACGAACAATCTCCAATTACCATTCAAAATATTCGACCCGGTGAATATATCATTCAACTCAAAAAGTCTGGCTATCATTCATGGCAAAAAAAACTTGATCTCAAAGCGTCGATCGTAACATTTGCAAGTAACATTCATCTTTGGAAAGAAACAAATCCAACATTACTGAATACATCAACATCTTCTTTTCCGCTTTCTGCAAATGACACGCTCACGATCTCACCAAAAACATTTCATATTCGTGAATCAAATGAAACAGGTGATCCAATCCTTTTTGATGAACGAACACCCGACCGAGGATACGTTCTTCCGAGTGGCACGTGGAGTATTGTGACGCAACAATCAAATACAATTATCCTGCAAGATGGCGCAAAGTGGCTCAGTGTTGATCTACAGGCCAATACGCCCATTTTTCAAAGGGCAAATGGCGATCGACTTCGCCCGTTTATCAACAAAAATGAAACAACAAACCTCCTGATAAACAACGGAGAAGTTTGGCTTTGGAATCCAAAATATCCACCCGAACTTTTGTTCAGGCAAAGCGAATCGATCGTTGATGCAATCTGGTATCAAGATGGAAGTTCTATTCTTATCGCCACTCAGAATGAAATCTCGGCGTTAGAACTTGATTCGCGTAATGGAAGAATTCGTACAACGCTTGCGACGTTTGAAAAAATTACTGCCCTCGAATTACAATCTGCTACGTCACTTTTTATTTCAGGCTCTTACGCAAATCAAGACGGACTTTGGAACCTTCAACTTTAAAGCTCAACAACCGTGTGATCACCGATAATCAATTTGTGACCACTTGGCAACGAAGATCCTGCTGATCGTACTTGTGCAGACATACCAATAATCGCATCAACAATACGCGTTCGTGCTTGAATACGAACGTTGTTCATTATAAGCGAGTGTTCAATTTCTGTATTTCGAATGTCGGCGTTATCACCAATTGATGTAAATGGACCAATGTAGCTACTTTCAATCGTACAATTTTCTCCGATAACAACCGGCCCTCTCAATATTGTATTTGCGCCAATCCGAGTCCCCTTTCCAATACGCACACGCCCCGAAACCGTTGCGTCTGCATGAATATCTCCCGCTTGAACAGAGTCTTCTTTTGTAAGGAGATCAAGAAGAAGAGCATTTCCAACAAGAAGATCGCTCGGCTTCCCTGTATCCTTCCACCAACCCGTTACTTCACGAAAACCAACATGCCCACCATGCTCAATCAGCCACGTATGCGCATCTGAAATCTCTAATTCCCCACGTTCTGAAGGGCGAATTGATTTTGCAGCCTCAAAAATACGCGGGCTGTACACATACATACCTGTCACCGCAAACGGAGAAGGAGGTTTTTCTGGTTTTTCAATTACTTTAATGATGCGACCGTTTTCAATAACCGGAACTCCAAATCGATTTGGATCCGGAACTTTCGACAATGCAAGCATGGCATCAGCCTTCTCCTCATAAAACGCATCAACAAGATTTTTTATCGAACCCAAGACAATATTATCACCAAGGTAAAAAAGAAAAGGCTCGTCTCCAATAAGTGGTTCCGCATTTGAGATAATATGTGCCAAACCACATGGTCCGCCCGCCTGTTCGACATACCGTATCCTTGAACCCCATCGTGATCCATCACCAATACTTTTTTGCAATTCCACCTCACCAGGATTCACGTTGATAAGAATATCCCGAATCCCTGCATCCACGATCTTTTCAATGGCATACCAAATCATTGGCCGGTTTGCGAGCGGTATTAAATGTTTGTTTATAGTGTGCGTGATCGGACGCATCCGTGTTGCACGTCCTCCCGCTGCGATAATTGCTTTCATATGAGGGAATTTAGAATTTGGAATGTGGAATATTGATTATGTATTCTTTTCTTGCTCTGAATACACACCGCTTGAAAACCAGTCTTCTTGTTTCAACGGTTTCCACCATGCTGTGTTTTGACGATACCACGCGATCGTTCTACGAATCCCATGAAGGAATGGCGTCTTTGGGTACCACCCGAATTCTTTCTCCGCCTTTGAAAAATCAATTCCGTATCGCAAGTCGTGGCCCGGTCTGTCTTTCACGCGCTGAATCATATCCGAAGACATCCCCATTTCAAACAGAAGAATATTTGTTAACTCTGCATTCGAACGTTCTGCCCGACCTCCGAAAAGATATGTTTCCCCTGGACGACCATCTCGAAGCGCACGATCAACGCCTTCGCAGTGATCCTCAACATAAATCCAATCTCGCACATTGGCACCGTCCCCATACAAAGGAACCTTTTTTCCTTCAATAAGATTGGTAATAAAGAGAGGAACAACCTTTTCCGGAAACTGATACGGCCCGTAATTGTTTGAGCAATTCGAGAGAGTTACCGGAAGTCCGTTTGTATGAAACGCCGCACGTACAAGGTGGTCAGATCCTGCTTTTGACGCGCTGTATGGCGAACGTGGATCGTAAGGTGATGTTTCGGAAAAAAGCCCCATCGGCCCCAACGATCCGTATACTTCATCGGTTGAAACATGATGAAATCGCGTGTTCCCATTTCGAATACACGCATCCAAAAGATTTTGCGTCCCCAGCATGTTTGTTCGAACAAACTCACTCGCATTTGTAACGGAGCGATCAACGTGTGTTTCTGCGGCAAAGTGAACAACCGCGTCAGACCCTCGGACTAAGTGATCAACGATATCGTGATCACAGATATCACCTTTTACAAAACGAAATCGCGGGTCACGCTTAAACCGTGCCATACTCTCCGCTCGTCCAGCATACGTTAATTTATCCAAAACCGTTACACGATCCTCCGGATGATTTCGAAGTGTATACGAAACAAAATTTGCGCCGATAAATCCGGCCCCTCCAGTCACTAAAATCTTCATACAGCGGTAACTTCACCACGAACACATAAAAATCTCAAGACAATGAATCATTTGCGTGTTCAGGGGGAGATGGCTTCGAACAAATGAGAACGCAAACAAGGATAAGTCCAAACAAAGGAAGTATCGCGTCCACAACATTAAAAAACGGAAGAACCGACCCCGGAACAAGCCATTCCCCAATCGAAAGGATCAAAAAAAGCGTTGTGGCTGAGGCCGTAACATGAAACAAGAATCGTTTAAGCAATATCATATAAAGTTTACAATCGATGCCACGCATTCTTCATTTCTTGAAGAATGAGCGACTTCCACTCCGAAAAATTTAATCTTGGTCTGGTATATGTCGCCCGAATTCTTCGAATATCGACCCCACCGAGCCGTGAAACGATCCCCGGTGAAGAAAGGACGATTCGAAGCTGATCCTCATTTCCAACCAACTCAAAGCGTACTGTTGCACGATACCACCCATCACCGATTGATTCGGGTCGTTGATATGGAGTCACAACACCTTTGATATTTTCATTTTCAAAAACCGTTCCGTCAGTCATTCGGATTGGTTTTGGCTGAAAAAATCGATCTTTATCTAACGCAAACCACCCATCGCCGACAATGCGCATATCTCCATTTGGCGCCGTGATTCTTTGGAGTGCTAAACTCGTATCATCCCGATCAATCCGAAATACATCATGTGTTCGAACAACGTCTACAGATTGACCTCCAAGTTCAACAGATTGCAATCCTTCAATGTGAAATGTTTCTGCAACAATGTGTCGTGAATTTGTCCACGCGATCCCCGGCACCGAACTTGTTGCATATCCAACGACATCTCCAAAATTGAGCCGTGGGCCGATAACCCAATGTTTGCTCGTTGTTTGAATATTACGAATAAAAACATCATCATCCGCCTGATACTGAATTCGATAAACCCCAGCTTCAAGATCTTTTAGCAAGATCCGATATGGGGCGACAATTCCCATACGCGTCTCTTGACTTGCATTCGTTCCAAATACCTTTGTTTGTATTTCTTCATCTCCGCGGAAGATGCGGAAGACGGCTACCGTCCTCCCTTCTTTACGATTAGAATCTTGTAAATTGAGTGTAAAATCAATCGTTCGATCAACCGGAACAAGGTAAAAATCATGCCCTCCTCGTAATGAAACATGCGTTGTACGCGAAACCTGCCCAACATCCTCTAAAAGCGCCATTGATGTTGTCGCGTTCCACGTTGCGATCCCGTTTGGATCTGTTGACCGAAGTCGTGATTCACTTACGCCCTCTTTCACATACCCATTTGAAACCGCTGTCCAGTCTGGATTTTCAAGCTCTTTTGAATATAGAGGCTGTAAATCCAAATTTGCACCATTCGAATCTCGTGCAATGCCAAATTCTAAAAGTGTTTGTCGAACGGGTCGAAATTCAATATCAAATGTCACGTCTTGGTATGGGCCGGGAACACGCGCACTCCCGTACACAGGGTCTCCAAGAACTCGTTGCCCTATCCAACCTCCATCTTGGATTCCCGGAACTGTCACACGCTCTGCAGGTTGAAACGGGTGTATAAAAGGGCTTGCTCCGTTCATTTTTGTATCTGCAATAAAAACACCGCTTGGCGGAAATCGTTGAACGACAAACCACATACCAATTGCCACCGTGACAATCCACGGAATCGCGAGAAATGGAATAACAATTGTTTCACGAAGCCTCATATCTGTTTCGCAATATAGAGTGTCTCGTTCCCTGCTTCAAGTAACGGTTCAAAAGAAACACCTCGATCAACCCATTCTGCCTTCACCTTTTCATCAAGTGTTCTTCCAAAATATCCAACCGGCCCGTTTTTTTCAAAAAGATATTTCGTGAGATTGTTCGGATCTGAAATTGGTGCAACTCGAAACGCGGGGAAAAAGATTTTATCGCTCCGATCTGAAAAAATCACCGTATCAGATGAAATGAGCTTTTCCGCATTCAAACGAATTTCGGCGTAACGCTCAAGTTCAATCCGATTTTTTAAAATACCTTCATCGTCACGCCCAAACGCCGTCCAGATTCCAAATAAGGAAACGCTCGCGCAAAGGATGAGAATGATTCCATTTCGTAATTTTGGTGTTTGAATCTTCTTTTCGAGGAATTCGACGATGCTCGCCAAAAGGAAAACACCAACAAGAGAAATTGGAATCAT
>JANLIO010000040.1 GCA_024654265.1 bacterium
GTAGTCGAGATGACGTTTCTCTTTCGTCATTCCGACCGAGGAGGTTTTGCGACGAGTGGAGGAATCCCTTTTATGAATGATCTTCTTTGAAAAGGGATCTCTCGGCTTCGCTCGAGATGACAGGAGTGAGGAAAGTAATCTCTCCGAGGAGTTTACCCCGTATTTTTTACGAGGGTCGAGATAACAGAAGAAAAAACAGAACCTACTGAAATATCGATCAGATCATTTTCAGAAATTCCGCTTCCGTGAGGATCGGAACAGCAAGTTTTTTTGCTTTTTCAAGTTTTGACCCTGGTTCATCACCAGCAACAACATAGCTTGTTTTTTTCGAAACTGAACTGGACACGCGTCCACCCAATTCTCGAACTTTCTCCTCTGCCTCCTCGCGACTCATAGACTCCATGCTTCCGGTAAACACCCACGCTGTTTCTGTGAGTGAACCAACCTGTTTCTTTTTTTGCGATTGAATTTGAATCCGCTTCAACAGATGATCGATACGTCCCCGCTCTTCCGTGTCATGTAAAAATTCGTGGATGGTTTCAACGACAATATCACCAACTCCAGGAACTGCAGATAGCGTTTCTTTTTCGGCTCGTTGAAATGCTTCAAATGATTCAAATGCATTTGCAAGATCGCGCGCTGTCTCATCACCAACGTGACGAATTCCGAGCGCATAAATAAATCGATCAAGTGAAATGCGCGCATGTGATGCGATTTCGTCCACAAGCTTTTGCGAAGAAACATCCGCAAAACCATCAAGCGTCAACAGATCATCCTTTGTGAGGTCAAATAAATCAGCCGGTTCGTGAATCAGCCCCTTTTGAAGTAATTGTTCCGCAATTTTTTTACCAATCCCTCGAATGTCTAAAGCCGTTCGACTCACGAAATGCATTAACCGACGGAGTTCTTGCGCAAAACAATTTCGACGTACACACCGCACCGCAACCTCGCCCTCCACACGCTTCACAGTTGAATGACAAATCGGACAATACGTCGGCATGTGGAAAATCTTGGCGGATTTTGGACGCAATTTCGGTAAAACTTCAATAATTTTTGGAATAACATCCCCCGCTTTTTCAACAATAACTGTATCACCGATACGAAGACCTAAGCGCTGAATTTCATCCTCATTGTGTAACGTTGCATGCGTCACCGTTGTTCCGGCAAGCAAGACGGGATCCATAACAGCGACTGGCGTCAACACGCCCGTGCGACCAATTGAAACCGTAATGTCACGCACAACCGTCGTTCCTTGCTCTGCTTGGAATTTCCAAGCGATTGAACCTCGCGGTGTCTTCCCGACCACGCCGAGTGACAAAAAAAGATTTCGATCATTGACACTCACCACGATTCCATCAATTTGGTACGGAAGTGAATCACGTTTTTTTTCAATCACAGACATGAATGACTTCACCTCTTTCATCGAGGAGCAGACGCGATAATCCACGTTGCTTGGCACGCCAATAAGTCGCAACAAATCGTGCGCCTGCTCAATTGTCGTTGTTCCCACATCACCAAGCAATTGCCATGCAACAAATTGCAATTTCCTCTCACCTGCAATTTTTGGATCCAACTGACGAATAGCACCCGCTGCGGCATTTCGCGGATTTGCAAGTTCCGGTTTACCCGCTTTTTTTAATTCTCGGTTTAATACCTTTAAATCATCTCTGCGTATGTACACTTCACCGCGAACCTCAATCCGTTGCGTTGGATTTTCAAGGAAAGATTGCACTGTATGTCCATTGATTTTTCCGCTGGCTTTTTTAATAAATTGATCAATCTCTTTTTTTGTCGGAACACGAAGCGTAAGCGGGATTGACTCTATGGTCTTCACATTATGCGTCACATCCTCCCCAACACGACCATCCCCACGTGTCACGCCATAGATAAGTTCCTTATTTTCATAAACAAGAGAGAGCGCCAACCCATCCATTTTCACTTCTGCGTAATATTCAAATTCAGCACGCGGTCGAAGTTTCGTGACGCGTTCTACCCATTCTTCCGCTTCTTCCTCTGAAAAAACATCTTCCAATGAAAGCATTCGCTCCGAATGCGTGATTTTTTTAAATCCTTTAGCCGGTTCACCAGCGACACGTTGTGTTGGTGAATCCGGTGTCATTAAACTCGGATATTGCTCCTCAAGTTTATACAATTCATGTTTCAATCCATCCAATGCCGATTCTGAAATCTCAAGTGAATTCAAAACATGATACTGATATCGGTACCGATCAATCTCTTTTCGAAGCTTTTCAACGCGCTCCCTTGCTTCCGATATATTCATAGTTATTCCATTCTCAACTTAGCAATGCTCGTACAAAAGTCAAAATCGGTTCTCCGTACCAGAGCGTCATAAAATAGCCTGTCGCTAAAAACGGGGCAAACGGCACTTTATCACCACGCTTGACACGCTTGATAAATAAAAGAAGTAAAATAAGAACAGCACCAACAAGATATGTGACATAAATACTGACAAGCGCGAGTTGCCATGTTCCCAAACCGACCGTGAGCATTGCGCTAAAAAAAAGATCTCCTTCGCCAATCCACTTCCGTTTTGAGACAATCCACTGCGATCCAAAAAAGAGCAACGAAACAAAAACGGCGGAGATCATCTCTGTGCCTGTCCGACCCGCAAGAGCGAGCTGAACGAGAAGCGTTGCGCCTGTACCAAACAACATCAATTCAAGCGGAAGCTCTTTCCATCGTAAATCCATGAGAACGCAAATGAGGATGAGGACGGAAAAAAAGATTTGAAAAAAGAAAATTTCATTCATCTCAGAACCATTCTGAAAATGAAGTGCCGTGCCGACAAAGAGGATGCCTCCCATTATTTCAGAAAACGGGTAGTGCCACGAGATCCGACCCTGACACATGCGACAACGACCCCGCAAAACAGCCCACGACAAGATTGGAACGAGATCTTGAGGCCCAATTGTTTTTTCACATTTCGGACACTTCGAACGACCGCCAAGTGTTTGTCGGGTATGAAGCCTCCAAGCAACCGCATTTGCAAATGAGCCAAACACGGTCCCTAATAAAAAAGCGATAAATGGCATGCCTTATCGAACAATTTCTTGATTATCTACGCCATCAGAATGGGCATAGTATGTTCCCTTTGGTCCAAACGCTGTGTCACGCTCTGTTGTAAACTGAATCGAATATCCGTTTCGACTTCCGCTATAGACGTATAATTCGTTCTTCTTTGGACCCATTGGAATAAACTCGAGAATCACATCTCCTCCACCACCACTTGTCACAAATCCTTCGGTCGTCATTCCAAGAATGCCACTTTCCGCCGAACCAAGCGCGATCTTTTCCATTTCCGGATACGATGCATTTCGCAACCAATACTGACTCAACGCGCTCCGAAGGACTGTGATGTCACTCACGCGTTTTGCATCTCTCTGTATCGCTCGACTTCCGTTTACGATAAATGCCGAAATGGAGACAACGACGCCAAGAATCGCAAGTCCGATCAAGAGTTCTAATTTTGTGAATCCTGATTTTTTCATACTTATTTCCATTCTCCGTTTTGCGAAACCGAATGTGCCTGCCCAGACGTTAATCCTTTAACCGCTTTTCCTTCTGTCGAAAATCCAAGTTCAAAATCAGTTAAGTTCTGAAAACGAAGCATGGAAAAATCACAATTTATTTGTGCGCCCTCTCGGCAAGGCTCTCCCCACACGGGGTCAAAAAACGTTGTAAGATCAAAATATGTTGTTGTGACATCATCACGCTCATCACCGGAACATGTCGACGCGTAGATCCGACAGGTATGAAGAGCTTTCCCAACACCGCAAGACGTGGATCCATCTTCCGAACAAAGAACGGCTCCGCTCTGATACGCGTCGGCAAATGAAACAAGCGCTTGTTGAACGGATGTCATTCGTTTTGCGTCATTTGCTTGTTGGCTCGCACGATGAAACGACACCATCGCAAGAATCGACAGAAAACCAACAATAAAAAAGACAACGGCAAGCTCAATAACGGTAAACCCTCGAGTTTTTCTCATATGTCTCAATGATACCATACTCCAAGTTCTCATTCTCCCCCCAAGATTCCTATTAATTGCGAAATAACATGTTCGGGGGTTGTATGCGCCTTAATTGCAAATCCACACGCACCTGCTTTCATACACCGATCAATATCTTCAGGCTCCGAAAGATCCGTGAGAATAAAAACGGGGATGCCCTTAGTTTCTGCTTCACCTTTTAATTCATCCAACACTTGAAACCCATCTTTTACAGGCAGAAGAAGATCCAGAACGATACAAGACGGTGTGTCAGAACACGCTTTTCGGATACCCGCATCTCCAGATGAAACAATTTCCACGCAAAAACCGCGATCTTTCATTTTTTGTGCGTAGATCTGCGCAAAGAAGGCGTCACTTTCTATCATGAGTACTTTCTTGTCTGACTTCATAGGTCTCACACCGTAACAACAGCGCGTCGTTCTGAGAATCCCGTGTCTTCGCACTGCACGCACCCACTTCCAGCCGGCATACATTTTGGACAAATTCGACGTTCGTGCCGAATCGATGTATGCGTTGGATGAATCGACTCAATCAAAACACGATCTGCAGAACGATGCGCAAGTGGCTCTGAGCGAAGCATGAGAACACAAACCGCGTCCCCTAATAAAGCCGAGTACAGCGCCTGACGATATTCCCGACCTGAATACATTCTGACATGTGGATGCGTTGTCACCATTGCACCATACATCTCATCATACAAAGCATGAGAAGAGACCGAACACACAACAACATTCCCCGGTGCGAATGCAATTCCATTCAACCCATCAACGCTAATCGATGACGTGCGTTTATGTATATTTGAAAAACACAGAATTGACGCACCACCCGCATGACGTTCAGATTGCAACGCCCATCCATCTTGCCGGATGCGCAATCGAACAGCGGGAACATACGACGTCGGGAAAACCAACAATGTTCGAAGAACGCCATCAGCTCGTCCCCATGCACGAGTCGCGTCACCCTCCGAACGCAATTCAAGATCATAAATATCGCCAATGCGCGACATCGACATCAATGACCGAACAACACGGATATAGTTCATAGATGTGTGAGGAGAGAACTTGATAAAAGGAATTTGGAATTTAGAATATTGGATTCAATCGTAAGGGTATCCTTTGTGGGTGCCCTTTGAATGTATGGACCCTCCCGACAGCTTTCGGGGGGAGCGGGGAGGTTTTGTCCGATACCCCTCGGTATCTCCCCTTCCAAGGGGAGAGTGAGGAGTGAGATGAGGAGTTTCTTTGATCATGGATCCCCGGGTTAAACCCGAGGATGACAAGAATAAGAAATATAACGCTCCACGATCCACGCTTTGCGCTTCGCGTTTCATCCACTACTCGATTTCTCGCATGGCGCAACCGAGCGAAACAGAAAAACGTGATCCAACTTCATCCAACACCGGACGCATTTTTTCAGGAGTGATCACTCGCGCCCATGGATCCCCTAAATACGCGTTCACGTTTGTTCGTTTTGTTATAAAATCAGTTAACCCCGGTAACAGCGTTCCACCTCCCGTTAGAATAATTTTATCGATTCGTCCGCTCGTCCGCATATGCTTTGCGTCATCTTTCCACAATTGAAACGTATACGTAATCTCTTCCAAAATTGGTTTTACAAGCACATCCAGAATCACAGAAAGATCTTCCCCTGGAAGTGTGCTTTGCAGTGATCGAATGTCTTTCTTCATTGTCTCCGCCTGATCAAGTGTCACACCCATTGTTCTTGAAATCGCTTCGGTGACTCCTCGTCCACCCGTTGCAATGGAGCGTGTCAAAAATGGGATTCCTTTTTCAACAACCGTAATGTTCGTTCGTTCAATTCCTGAATCAACGAGCATGATCGTTGAACGGTCCTTCCCAATCAATGAACGCACATGCGCAAACACCTCTGTTTCAAGTGCCAACAGTTCAAGACCCGCTTTTTGAAAAATGGTTTGATAGGAAGACACCAATGTTTTTGGCGCCGCTGTGATCAACACACGCATCCACCCTTTTTGTCCCGTGGTTTCAGATGCGACTTCTCCGGATTCGGCATCAATCATCGTCGTGTCCAAAACAACATCCTCCAATGGCATCGGAAGAAGTTTTCTTGCTTGAATGGCAATCGCCTCTTTCATCTCCTTTTCTTTTGCTTTTTGAATGCTGATGAGAGATGTAAAAACGGAAGAGATCGGAAGCGCGGCAATAGATCTCTTGGTCGTACAACGTGCTTTTTCCGTTATCTTTTTCAAAAGATCAGACGCGCGATCCGGATCCTCGAGCAAGGATCGACTTTCTTTGGGTAAATTCACATATCCGTACGTCATGAGTCGAGCGTGCGTTTTATCGTTCACAAGCTCAACAAGCTTTATTCCGGATGCGCCCAAATCCACGCCCAGATAGTGTTCGTTTTTTTTATCTTTTGAGAACAGTGCCATATTGCGTCATTGTAGCATGAATGATGTTTGGGGCTGGTATGTGGATGGAATTTAGAATCTTTCTTGTCATCCTCGGGTTTAACCCGGGGACCCAGAATCAAAGAAGATGTGGAATTTAGAATACATCTGTCATCCTCGGGTTTAACCCGGGGACCCAGGATAAAATGGAGGTTGGAATTTGAAATATATCTGTCATCCTCGGGTTTAACCCGGGGACCCAGGATCAAATGGTGCGCTTTATCTAAATAGGAATTACTCTTTGATCCTGGATCCCCGTTTTCACGGGGATGACAGAATA
>JANLIO010000049.1 GCA_024654265.1 bacterium
TTCGATACCCCTCTGTATCTCCCCTTCCAAGGGGAGAGTTAGGAGTGAGATGAGGAGTTTCTTTGATTCTGGATCCCCGGGTTAAACCCGAGGATGACAAGAATATGAAATTCAACGCTTCGCGCTTAAAACAAAAACTGCACCTCGTTTTCTAATTTTATTCCTGTCTTTTCTTGAACACTTTTTTGAATCAATAGGAAAAGCTCGTGGATATTTTCAGCCGTTGCGTTTCCGCGGTTGATGATGAAGTTTGCGTGGACCGTGCTTACCTCTGCATCGCCAACTCGTGTTCCTTTTAACCCGCATGTATCAATCAACCAGCCGGCGGGAATGGCTCTGGATTGCATAAAGTCTGGCGGTATCTGGATCTGAGGAGAAAATTCTGTACCGTTCACTTCAAAATTTTTAAACAAACATCCGGCAGAAAACGTTCCTTGCGGCTGTGTCTTTTTTCGTGCCGAAATAATATCATTCATTTTCTTTTGTGATTCCTCCTGATCTCCTTTTTGAAGATGAAGCGTGGCACTCAAAATAAAACACGGTTCATGTTTGAAACGACTGTTCCGATATCCAAACGCACACGAACCGCCCCCCTTTGTTTCATCATCTTGAGAGCTCACAGAACACGTTTCTACGTGATCGCGCTCCATGAAATAGGTTGAGACTGATTCAACCACGTCCTTCATCTCCCCTCCAAAGCACCCCGCGTTCCCAAACACAGCACCACCAATCGTGCCGGGTACGCCGATTCCCCATTCAAAACCCTCAAGTCCCGCATCAACAGATTTTCGCGCAACCATGGCTGTAATTGCCCCAGCTGAGGCTGTTATCCGATCTTTATTCACATTGATAGATCGATTTGTTGACTGAAGGATGAGGCCCTCAAAACCAGCATCGGCGATGAGAAGATTTGAGCCTCCCCCCAATACATACATTGGGATGTTGTTCACACGAGCAAAGCGCACAGCATTGATCAAAACCTCGTCATTTTCTTCTGCGAGAAAGAGCGAAGCAAAGCCCCCGATTTTTAAAAACGTATGTCGTGACATTTCTACGTTCTGTTTTGTACCGGGAAATGCTTTCACGAACTCGTCGATAATTTGAGATGAAAGTTGTTTCATACGTTCATCATTTTTCGAAGCGTAGAATCAATATCCCCTGCACCCATGACAATCACGACATCTCCTTTTTTCGCCAAATCAAATGTCATCCGAACTGACTGCTCCGGATCTCCCCCGTTTTTCACAATCCGATCACGGTTCATCTTAAAATCACGCGCATGAATTTCAGTGACCAATTTTTGAGAAGAAATGTCTTGATCCGAATCTTCGTCACGTCCACTCACCGCATAAATTTCGGCAAGGACAAGCACGTCAGCAAGATCAAACGATGTCACAAAATCATTGAACAACGCTTTTGTTCGATTGCGATGATGGGGCTGAAAACAGAGAACGATCCTTGAATCTGGAAAGAGCTCTCGCGTTGCCTTCAAGGTTGATTCGACCGCCGTTGGATGGTGTCCATAATCTGAGTACACACGGTACCCATCGCGTTCGCCCAAGAATTCAAACCGTCGCCATATCCCGCGGAACGCCTCAAGAGATTCTGTGATTTTTTCTACAGGCGCACCCAACGCCTCTGCCATCAAGAAAGCCGATGTCGCGTTCATCCGATTCATTTGACCGGGAACCTGAAGTTGAAATGGCTTTTCAATCGCTTTCTGATCCGTAAAAGAAACAACCGTAATTCCACGTTTTGAGATTGAATCCTTTTCCGTTTCCATTAATCGTTGCACACGTTCATCGGAAACATTCGCAACAATCAGACCACCGGACCGGACATTTTGAACAAGCTCGTGAAACGACTCTAAAAGTGAGTTGATGCTCGAAAACACATCAACATGATCCAATTCAATATTTGTCAGTACGAGTCCGAATGGATCAAATTCCAGAAAATGATGTGCGTATTCATCCCCTTCCACGACAAAAAGATCGCTTTTTCCGATTCGTAAATTCCCATCCTGAAATCCAGGAACAACGCTTCCCACGACCACGGTGGGATCCATCCCCGCTGTTTCAAGTGCCAACCCGAGCATTGCCGTTGTCGTGCTCTTTCCATGCGTGCCGGCGACGACAATTGTCTTTGAATCCTTAAACCACTCTCCCAAAAAAGTAAAATTCGTCATTTCTGAAATTCGTCGTTCTTGTGCTTCGGCGCGCTCAACATTTGTAACAGGAGCCGCTGATGTAACAATAATAAGCTCACACCCTTCGGGGATATGATCCGCTGATTCTCCGATATGGATTGTCGCGCCTTTTTGCGCAAGGATTTGAGTCTGTTCATTTTCTGCAATATCAGATCCTGAAACAGAGATCCCCGCATGCAAAAGGAGTTTCGCAACCGCGCTCATATTGATCCCACCAACCCCAACAAAGTGAACGGATTTTAATTCGTGTAGATTCATACGTTGCATTGTGCATAAAGATCAACGCTTTGTCACTTCAGGGATAAATTCACCACTCAATGCACCGCCCCTGAGGCTCTGAGCTCTCGGGGGGCGAAACTTACGAAAGCGATCGGAATCCCGGATGAAACCTAGGTTCTCTCCCCTCAACAACTCCTCTGGCGCAACTTCGCGTCGGGGGAGCTTTTTTTATTCTATAGATGACATTTTTTATTCGAGGATCTACCATACCGAGCATGTTTACATACGATCACATTCACGAATCAGATCCTGAGGTTTTTGGACTTATCCAAAAAGAAACGGATCGCCAACGAGATGGCCTTACGCTTATTCCATCGGAAAACCACACATCCCCGGCCGTGCTCGAGGCACTTGCTACCGTATTCTCGGATAAATACGCCGAAGGATACCCAGGAAAACGATACTACCCTGGGAATGAGTTTGCGGATGCGATAGAAAATCTTGCACGCGATCGAGCGAAAAAACTCTTCAATGTTCCATACGCAAACGTTCAACCGTATTCGGGAAGTCCGGCAAATCTTGCGATCTATAGCGCGATCTGCGAATTAGGAGATCCGATCATGGGGTTACATCTGTTAGACGGTGGACACCTGACGCATGGATGGAAGTTCAGCATGACTTCGAAATTTTGGACAAGCCACCCGTATCACATGAAATCAGATGGATCCTTTGATTTTGATGAAATGCGAAATACTGCACGTAAGCAAAAACCAAAGGTGATTTTCTGCGGAGGAACCGCCGTACCAAGAACAATTCCTTGGGCAACATTCGCAGAAATCGCGGATGAAGTTGGAGCCTATCTTGTGGCAGATATCTCACACATCGCCGGACTGATCGCTGGTGGTCAGCACGAAAGTCCAGTTCCATTTGTTCACGTGGTGATGACAACAACCCATAAAACGCTCCGTGGTCCGCGTGGGGCGATGATCCTCGTCACACAAAAGGGATTGGAAAAAGATGAAGATTTGGGAAAGAAAATTGATAAGGCTATTATCCCCGGCCTCCAAGGCGGTCCGCACTTAAACACAATCGCTGGTATTGCCGTTGCCTTACAAGAAGCCGGATCAGATGATTTTACGTCGTATGCCAAGCAAATCGTTTCAAATGCAAAAGCGCTCGCCAAAGGATTAACGTCGCGTGGGATGGATCTTGTGACCGGTGGTACAGACAATCATCTCTTGCTTGCGGATTTGTCTGCGCATGGATCAGGACGCGGAATCTTTTTGGACAAGGCACTAGAGCGCGTTGGGATTTATGCGAACATGAACTCCATACCTCACGATCCCGGCCCGCCACTTTATCCAAGCGGATTACGGATGGGAACACCTGCCGTTACGACTCGCGGAATGAAAGAGGCGGAGATGGCGCAAATCGCGGAATGGATCACAATGGTCTACAACCGCATCCGCGACACCCGCTTGCCGGACGATAAAAAAGAACGGGTAGAGATTGTACGACAATTCAAAAATACGATCTCCTCGGATCCGTGGTATGACAAAATACGAAACGACGTCACGAGCCTATGCCAATCATTCCCGATTCCGCTGTCTGACGCTCCTCATCACGCTTAGAGATTTTATGGGCATAGGGTGAAAAATGAGAAATGTGGGCTAGGAAGTAACGACTGCCCCGGGGTGCGTTTGTTGGAACGTTTTAAGCTGTTGTTGAATCTTTGGATCTTTAGATGCTGGAGTGTTTGTGATATTGATCTGTATGAGCGAGTCCGGAAGTTTGGGGAGTTCTGTGATGGAGGTGTTGTCGCAATAAAACACCCGCAACCCATTCGGAAGTTTGAGAAGTTCTGTGATGGAGGTGTTGTGGCAAGAAAGCACCCGCAACCCATTCGGAAGTTTGAGAAGTTCTGTGATGGAGGTGTGAAAGCAATAAAGCATCTGCAACCCATCCGGAAGTTTGGGGAGTTCTGTGATGGAGGCGTAGGAGCAATCAAGATGCTGCAATTGAGTAAACATGGGAAGAAATGAAAGAGCTTCAGTGATACGAGGAGATTTGTTGTTGTGAAAGTTCAATTTAGAAATATATCCATCGTTGGATTGGATGTTTCCTATCTCTCCCACCATCTTCTCTATCGTTTCAAGTGCAAGGTATTCTTGTGCTGTGCATTGTGTCTCCTTGTATTGTGTTGG
>JANLIO010000052.1 GCA_024654265.1 bacterium
CCTGCCTGTTTGAGTGATCTAGCGATAGCGTTGAACGAGTTCAGCCGACCCCCAACATCTTTTTTGTGTCACTTTTGTGATGTGACAAAAAGTGACTAGAAGGGTGCTAACTTTTTTAGAAAGGAATGGATCTGTTTTAAGAGGGATCTCTCCGCTACGGTCGAGATGACGAATAAAGCGGTTGAGATGACAGGATAAAGCGGTCAAGATGATAGGATGAAGTAAAATTGAGATGACGGAAAGGGAAGAACTCCTCTAACTCCCCACCCTCGACCTTTCCTGAATCTCCGATTCAACCAAATTCCGATTCCTCCCGTAGGTATACCGTGAAAGCTGTTTAATCATTTCCGGAAGCTCCGCGTCACCGATCGATGTTGGTCTGTATGGTTTCATGTTAAATGGTCGTGTCGCAGTGTTATCAATCAAAATCTTTGCGTTACACGTGTACGCCTCAACGTTAATAAGATCGTGCGCACGAAAAACAGGTGCAAATTCTTTTTCTAAAAACTCTGCATCATCTGGGCCAACGCGGAATGCGAACATACTTCCAACGTTTCCAAAAATCGCGTCTCGAATCGTACTGTCACCACTTTCCGTAAGCTGTCCGATAAACTGGTGGGCAATAATAAGATCAAGTCCGTACTTTCGCGCTTCAGACAAAATCGCAGAAATCGAATCCGTCAAAAAGTTTTGGAATTCGTCGATGTAGAGGAAGAAGTCTTTTCGATCTTCTTTTTTCATATCTGTTCGTGAAAGTGCTGACATCAAAATCTTTCCGACAAGCACCATACCGATCAGATAGGCATTCAAATCTCCAAGCTTTCCCTTTGAAAGATTTAAGAGAAGAATTTTTTGCGAATCCATGGCTTCGCGAATGTTGAATGCGCTCTTTTGTTGCCCGATGATTGGGCGCATGATGTCGTTTGAAATAAATGGCGTCAGCTTTGATGTAATGTACGGCACCATGTTTTGCAATGAAGCTTCACCACCGGCTTTTTGCGCTTCCTTTGTCCAAAAATCAACAACAACCTGCTGTTTACACTTTGAGAGTTTGTAGGCGCGGAAATCCTCATCTGAAAGAACTCTTGGGATTTCCATGAGCGTACTTCCGGATTCCGGATCATCCATGATGAGAAGCATGGCATTTCGCATGTATTGCTCAAACATCGGCCCTCCCGTTGACTTCATGTCATACAATTTATCAAAAATCTTGAGCATTTCGTTGATCACGAATGTTTTTTGCTCAGGATACGCAGGATCAAATTCCAACATGTTCAACCCCATCGGTCGTTCGGTATCTGCTGGGCTAAAGTAGATAACGTCTTCTGCGCGCTCACGTGGAACAAATTCCAAACATTCATCTGCAAAATCCCCGTGCGGATCAATCACACAAACTCCGCGACCCTCTTGGATATCTTGCTTCACCAAACTTTTCATTAATTCTGTTTTTCCAGAGCCTGATTTTCCGATGATATACGCATGTCGACGTCGATCTTCCTGCTTCATCCGAATGACGTAATCCTCACTTCGATATTCGCTGTGCCCAAGAATGATTCCTTCGGTTGGGATATTTGACGGCGGAAGAGCAGTGCGCGCCATAAGCCAATCGATCTTCGGCGTTTCGGTTGTTGGAAGTGGGAGGTGGAACAGCGATGCTAATTCCGCAGAGTTCAAAACAATTTCGTATCGTTTAATAAAATGCCGAAAGATAAAGTGTCGGATCAGAAGCTTTTGACTTCGTGGCGTGTTGGCAACAAACGAATTTCCGTATTCGTAGATGTTGTATTGACCAAACGAGCCGAGAATATCATTTAAATATCGTTGCGCAACCGTTGGCTGGTCAGCAGAAACAACAACGCGAATATTCACATCAAGACCTGCCTTTGACGCCTTATCTTCCAAACCCTTCACCATCTCTTCTTCAAGCGGAGAAAGTCGGTACGGTTCATCAGGCTTCCTGTCTTCCAGTTTGCCGGTTGAAGCAAGTCCCTTCAGTTCTTTTCCAAGTGCGCTCCCAATACCCGATTTTTTTGCCTTTTGCGCGTCTTTCAAGCTCTTCCCTTGTTGCATGGCGCGTGCAAGCTCGACTCCCTTCCTCCGCCAGTTTTTATCCGCACTCCGAAAAACAAATTGAATTCCCGCCCCATCCATTTCCGCGACTTTTGAAAGCGCATTCGTGATTGAATTCAATGGGTCACTTTCTAACTTTTCATATGTTTTTATCGGAAATGATGATTCACGTCGCAATGTGAGATAGCTCCCTAAGATCACACCAGTTGCTGAAAACATGTTGTAGTCAGACACATCATCAATTTGCGCGTCTGGATATTGCGCGTGAATTTGTTCTTCCATGAAACTTCGATATTGCGTTGGAACGGCAACGTAATATGAAATCTTTTTTTCGTGCGACACAATCTCAAATGAAAATTGATCACTTCGCCCATACAGCCACGATTGAATCCCCCCCTCAGGTGAAAGTGAGCCCAATGTGGAAAAAATCGTTTCCATTACAGAAATCAGCTCTTGTACTTTTGCTTGCGATTGATCATCACTCCGTTCAACGCCCCCCGTTTCTTTTGGAACACGAATTTTAAGAACATCGATTTTAAATGCGTGCGAGGCGCGACCACTTTGCATATACGACCTTCGGATAAGAAGAAGCGTGATGTACACGAAAATCACGATAGAAAAGAGTCCAAGAACAAGCATGGTTATTGGATGAAATAGAATATCGGTAAGAAGAAGGTTGTTCATGATGTAGGCGGTTCGTTTTTTGTTGATTCGTGCAGGTCGATAATTCGATCCGTTTTTATCTTTGCTTCTTGTTCCAAAAAGAATTTATTTACTTTTGGAATCGTGAGAAGCCAATCTCGTATCAATCGCAAAATTCGCGCTGTGTTGATCTTAAGCGTTTTTAACATTGTAGAAATTTCAGTTGCCGCTTCTTCCCCTTTTTTGCGAAAAAGAGGCTTCGCTTCTTCAGGGAGTGACGCATAAATCGGACCAAGATCCTCTTCTAAGATTCCTTCAACCTGCATGGTGATGACATCTTTTTCAGGAAGTGGTTCGACAGGTGAAGGCACAGGTGTAGAAATTTGAGGGAGTTCTACCTGTGTTTTGTTGGTTTCTAAACCTGTTTCCATCTTTCCTTCCGGTGACGATGGACTTTCTGAATTTTTTTCTGGCTTCCCAGGCTTTGTTTCTAAAACAGGAATCTTTTCTGGAACGGTTGGCATGTCCCTATTATATCCCAGCACGTCATTCGAGGATAGAAGTTGGTGAGGAGTGAATCACTCTGCTATAATTTAGATGTGTCTGTAAAAAGGAGGAACCCAAACATACACACGACAGATCTCTCAAAATTGTCGTGGACATACGTTACAAAAAATGACGTAAAAACCACCGATTCACTTCGGCGACGTTTTGGTTTTGATCCCCTCGATCTTCGCGATACGCGACCACCACTTCAACGACCAAAATTAACAGTACGGGATGAGTATCTTTTTATGATTCTCCTGTACCCAGTTCTTCTTAAGACCGGAGCTGTGGAAACAATCGAAATTGATTTCTTTATTCAAAAAGATAGTCTGGTCACCGTAAACGCGAACGGTAGCAAAATCTTAGAACATTTATTTAGCGCATGTTCGACCGATGGTTCATCAAGGACAGCTCTTCAAAACAAAGTTTGCTACGATTTAGACGTTGGCCATCTTCTCTATCGAATTCTGAGCGAGTTGATCGAACAGACATTCCCGATGGTTGTTGATTTGTCTGATCAGATCAACTCAATTGAAAAACGCATGTTCACGGATTTTGACAAAGATCTTATTCAAGAGCTTCTTCGAGTTAAAATAAACATTGTGACAATTCGGAAAGCAATCCAAGGCCACAAACTTGTGATCCGACAACTTATTCAGGCATCTGATGGTCGCTTCCCGATCCATCGCCTTGAAGCATTCTTTCAAAGACTCGTTGATAACACGAAAGAGCTTTGGGATACGCTTGAGATTCAAAAAGATACAATCAACGCCCTTCATGAAACAAATGCATCTTTGATTGACTTCCGTATCAATCAAATTATGAAAACACTTACCATCTTTTCTGTAATCGTGTTTCCACTGACCCTTCTGGCTGCGTTATTTGGAATGAATTCAATCAACATGCCACTTGTAAACCATCCACATGGTTTTTGGATTATTATTATCATTATGCTCCTCGGTACATCAGGGATGCTCTTCATTTTTAAACGCAAAAAGTGGCTTTAACGCTGTCGTGGCACACGATTCTCGCAATTATATTTTTACGGCTTTCGGTCCGCTTGGATGATCCTCAACGCTCCATCCACTTTTCTCAAGTTCGCGACGGATCCGATCTGCCTCACTCCAATCTTTTGATTGTCGTGCCATCTCACGTTTCATGACAAGTTTTTGAATGTCTGCGGGAATTTCAATTGGTGATGCGATAAACTCCTCAAGACCAAG
>JANLIO010000073.1 GCA_024654265.1 bacterium
GAACTTCCGTCGCAATGTCATGGGAAGGCCGAATGTTTTGACTCGGTCGACGAGATCATTTTTGGCCTTCGTGAGGATGTTTTGAAGATCGGTATCAAGCTTCTTGATTTCTTCACTTCGTTCTTCGGACGGCGTATTTTTTGGGTTGTCACGCTGGAGAAAGAACTCCATGGTTGCAACGGCACTTAGGCGCAGTGCCTCGCTCTTCCGCATCTCTTGCGTGTTCTCGAAGTGACGAACCACACATTTGAGCGCAAGCACTTCGGCGATCGCCGGAGGTGTCTCCAGAAAGAGGCTCGGAAAGTTCTCGGCGTGGTAGACCAAGCTTTCGAACGTGTCCAAGTTGGTGAGATCACGCTCGCGACGCCAATCCTTCAAGATGTGTGTTTTGATGCGGAGAACTTTCACGCCCTTCTTCAGAGCGATGTACGAGATGATGTCCGCGGATGCGCCAAGCTCGGTGTAGAGCGTGTCGCCTTCGTGAACATCTTCATCGATCCAACCGAACTTCGCCTCGTCACCCACCAGCTTGATCGGCTTGCGCTGATCCTTCGGAAGCGAGATGTCGACGATGACGCTCGGATTTTTGTTCTGCCAGTCCACGACCCACGCGTGAGGTTCGTGGTTTTCGTTGTCGGTTGACGCGGATTTTTTTGCCATGTGGCATCCTCCTTTTTTGTTGTACCCCCCAAAGCCTTCGCGGAGGGGGAGTGTTGTCGATGTTCGAGCCCTTCCAGCGCAGGGCGATTATGCGAATATTCGCAATCTGGCGAAAAAGGAGAAGTCGTTGAGGGATTGCCAAAGTGGCACCACGAGCGTTACTTCTCCATGATCGTCAGAAGACGATAAGAATCGAGTATGTTCACAATTTCGAAATAGGCGTGGCCTGCGTCGAATTGCATTAAGCAACTGCCACTTTGCCACGTCAAACTTATACTCGATTTTAACAATAATGTCAAGCGCAATAGTCAAAAAAATCAGCTTAATCTAAATAAACTATCTAGAAATCCAACCTCTTGGGTATAAAAATAAAAAAACCGACCCAACCTCCGAAGAGATCAGGCCGGCGTGAGGCAATGGCACTTTTGCATGAAGCAGCAGAAGCATTGCCTCGAGGAATTTCAGCATCTCGTGGTTTGCCACAAAGGGCAGTCGAACGCTTGCTGAAAAAAGGTGGAGCAACCGGGGCTTTGCCTAGTGGCAGTGCTGGAATTGCTCCGAGAAAGGTCTGGCATGGACCCGCTTGCTTTCTTGAGCAGGCGTGGTATTGCCAGAGCAAATTCATAACAGATAATTTGGATTTTGTCAATGATGTGTACTGGATTGATGTTATTGAACATCACGTTTCTCTTTTTTCGCTCGGAAGTGTCGCCTCTGGTACAATAGAAGGATGAAATCCGCCGGAGGGGGTTTGGCGAAATTTGTTGTGTTTGATCTGATTGGAAGCATTGTTTGGTTTCCGGCGTGGTGGTATACGACCGGACTTCGGCAATTGCTTCAATGGGTTGGACGTTCGCTTCGATATCGTGTGCGTGCATACGGATTTTCGATTTGGATTAAAAACTTTTTTGTCCCGATGTACGGGCAATATGATATTTCTGGACGTCTGATAAGTGTTTTGATGCGGTTTGTTGTATTGATTGGTCGAAGTATCGCTTTATTGGTTGAAGCGATCATTTATCTGGGGGCAGTCTTTCTTTGGTTGGTGTCACCGATTGCTATCATTCTTTTTTTGTTACTAAACGGCGCAACACTTTTTTCACTATGAACGATTTCGCTCAACAAAAGATGGCGATCGTCTGCTCAGCGTGTGGGGGTGACCCTCGCACGTCGAATGAGTGTCGCGTGTGTGGTGGCGCGGGAATCGGTGTGCCGTCACCGGATGGATTTTTGGTGTGGATGGATTCGATCGATGCAAGCCACATCTCTCTTCGACGTTTTCGCAAAAAAGCGACCATCGCATTTCACGTCATCTTAGTTGTTCTTATTTTATTGACTTGGATACTGCTTGTTTGGAATATCGCTGTACGACCATCAATTCTCGACGTATTTGAGCCACTGTTTTGGATTTCCGGACATTGGTATGTGATGACGTTTGGGCTTGGTTTACTCACAACCGGATTTTTAGTGTTTCGCCTTCGCGAGTTTTCTCATGAAGAAAAAACAATTCCTATTTGGCGGATGACACACGCGGAACGAAAGGCGTATGACACGCGAGCGGAAAGTCGAGCACGACATCGATTCAATGTGTCGCCGTATTTTTCAAATGAAGCGCGTGACGTGGTTGAAAGCGCATGGAAGATAACGAGAGATTTGCGACGAACGCAGGTGATGCCAGAAATGCTTTTTTCATCAACGCTCACGAGTCCGACTGGCGGGTTGCTGATGGCTCGTCTTGGAATGGATTTTGAAAAGATCAAAGTTGATTTGGCGAATTTGATGGCAGAATGTTCGCCGGCAGGGGATCCGCCAATTCTTTTGTCGCGGGATGTAAAACGCGTACTGGCACTGGCGTATGCGGATGCGCGTGAACTCCGGCGGGAATATGTTGGACCAACCGAGATTTTTCTTGAGTCATTCGCCGTCTCTCTCCCACTTCAAGAATTATTGAATCGGTATGGTTTTCCACCGGAACACGTGACCGCGGTTGGCGAGTGGATCCGACTTCGGGCAAAAATGCGCGAAGATTATTTACGATTCCGCCAACTCTCTGCTCTGAAACCACGAACAACAATGAATCGTGCAATGACCGCACGGCAGGCGCCACTTCTTGATGCGTTTAGCGAAGATTTAACGCATTCTGCTCAGCAGGGAAATCTTTTTCCGCTTATGGGACGAACCGCTGAAATAGAATCGGTTTTTCAGGCGATTGAAAGTGGAAGCCGATCTGTTGTTTTGGTGGGGGAGACGGGTGTCGGAAAAACATCGATTGTGGAAGGGCTTGCACGAAGAATGGTTGAGGAGGACGTGCCAAATATCTTTTTTGATAAACGAATGGTATCAATTCATCTTTCCGAGCTTCTTGCTGGTGGAGATGGAACATCGGCTGAACGGTTGGTTGCAATGTTAAATGAGGTTCGTCGTGCGCAAAATGTCATTCTTGTTCTTGAGGGAATTGAAGCGCTCGCAGGATCTGCATCTTCCGGCCCCATGGATTTAGCTGAAACATTGACGACAGAAATCGAGCGTGGCGGTCTCATTGTGATTGGAACGACAACACCGCGAGCGTGGACCGAGTTTCTTGAACAGCGAACGTTGGGTTCATCATTCACCAAAGTGATTGTTCCGCCGTTAGACGCAGAACAAACATTAAAGGTGTGCATGGCGCGAAGTTCTGTGATTGAGCACGAACAAAAAATATTTTTTTCCTATTCGGCGCTACAGAAAGCAATTGTGTTTGCCGAACGATATCTCCATGATTCTGCGTCGCCTCAAAATGTCATTGAAGTGATTGGCGAGGCTGGAGTTGCGGTACGAAAAACACGCGGAGAAGGGGCGGTTGTGACTGGAGAGGATGTTGCCGGCATTATCCATGAAAAAACACAGATTCCCGTTGAAGCGGTTTCGCAGAGTGAAACTGAAAAATTATTAAACATGGAAGCGCAATTACACGGTCGGATTGTTGGGCAGGAAGAAGCGGTAACAGCCGTGTCGCAAGCGCTTCGTCGGGCACGCGCTGATATTCGTGAGGGGAAAAAGCCGATCGCATCCTTTTTATTCCTTGGGCCGACGGGTGTTGGAAAAACAGAACTTTCTAAAGCACTCTCTGCCGAATATTTTGGAGATGAGGACATGATGGTTCGCGTTGATATGTCTGAGTATCAAGATGCCGATTCGGTTGCGCGAATGATCGGTCGTTCCGGAGATCAGCGTGGAGGTCTTTTAACAGAGGCTGTGCGAAAACAACCATTTGCTCTCGTGCTCTTAGACGAAGTGGAAAAAGCACATCCCGATATTTTAAATCTTTTTTTGCAGGTGATGGATGATGGACGTCTGACGGATGGCGTTGGGAGAACCGTTGATTTTACAAATACGATCATTATCATGACGTCGAACGCGGGAACATCATTTATCCAAGCGGAAAATGCAAAGGGAACGCCACTACAAGCGATTAAAACCGCATTACTTGAACGAGAGCTTCGCGGATCATTCCGACCTGAATTTTTGAATCGTTTTGACGGGGTTATTGTTTTTGCTCCTCTTACGATGCAAGATGTCATGGCGATCACACGATTGCAGATGAAGACGATTGAACGACGATTAAAGGAGAAGGGAATTCAGTTTCGCGCCGAGGATGAAGCGATCAAACGATTGGCAACGGAGGGGTATGATCCATTGTTTGGCGCGCGTCCGTTAAAGCGCGTGATCCAAGAGCGCGTTGAAAATGCGCTTGCCGATCTCCTGCTTCGCAACGGAGTACGACGTGGAAACACAGTTGTTCTTATCGCGGACGGAACGTTGAAAGTTGAATAGTGTTTGCCAACCTGCGTACGCGGTGGCACGAATAGAAATAAACCTCCGTCTGACATTCTTGTTCTCCCTTTCATCTTTCTTATTCTGTCATCTTTTTAATTCTGTCATCCCCGTGAAAACGGGGATCCAGGATCAAAGGCAATTCTTATTTTTAGATGAAGTACTCCATTTTATCCTGGGTCCCCGGGTTAAACCCGAGGATGACAGGTAATAAACACGCACTCTCTTATCCTGGGTCCCCGGGTTAAACCCGAGGATGACAGAAGGATGATAAGGGGATGTCAGATACTTTATATTTGGTCTTTGTTCTTTAATACGAAAACTCTTATCTGTCATCCCCGTGAAAACGGGGATCCAGGATTCATATGAAATCCTATTTTGTTTATATTTTAGCAAGTCAAAAAAATGGTACATTATACGTCGGGGTTACCTCAGATCTTGAAAAAAGAGTTGCCGAACATAAATTAGAGTTGATTCCAGGATTTACGAAAGAACATTCCGTTCATATGCTTGTATACTTTGAAGAAACAAATGATATCCATATAGCAATACAACGAGAAAAGAATTTGAAAAAATGGAATCGAAAATGGAAGTTAGAGCTCATTGAAAGTATGAACCCGGCATGGAATGATTTAGCGAAACACCTGGATCCTGTCGTTAAATCAGATGGTGATTAGGACGAAGCACTTTGTTTTATTTTGGGTCCCCAGGTTAAAATCGAGTATGACAAGAAATATTCCACATTCCACATTCCGCATTCCGCATCTCCTTTGATCCTGGGTCCCCGGGTTAAACCCGAGGATGACAGATAATAAACACGCACTCTCTGATCCTGGGTCCCCGGGTTAAACCCGAGGATGACAAATGTGATCAATATTCCAAATTCCCTTCAAAAAAGTAATCTCTCCACTCAGATGAGATGGTAAAAAACTCGAAATACGTGATCTATGGATCAAATCATTCTTATCTTGCTCGTGACGTTTGTTGCTGTGTTGTCGGCAGTTTTGTCGTATTCACTTTCGATTGCATCGGCGAGATGGGCGCATCGGTTACATGCATTGGATGAACCGCGGGAAAATTCTCGGAAAATTCATTCAAAAATAACGCCCCTTTTTGGCGGGGTCGGCATTGGTCTCACACTTTTGGTGTCGTCTATTATTTTATATGTAAACGGATTTTTCCCAGGGATCACGCCCATCCAACTTTTTGGATTTATCTCTGGTGTTCTCATTCTTCTCGTGGGTGGAATGACGGATGATGTGAAACCGCGACCGGCGTGGGTACAGATTCTTTTTCCAATGAGCGCTTCGGTTGTCATCTATCTAACAGGAACAGGCATTCTCCAGATTACAAATCCAAACGGGATTGGCGGAATCCCATTTCCGGAGTGGTTCAGTTTTTTGGCTACCGTTTTGTGGCTTCTTTTTGCGACATACGCAACAAAATTACTTGATGGCTTAGATGGACTCGTAACGGGGATGGCGGTGATCGGATCGGGGATGATTGGCGCTCTCACGGTTTCAACCGCGTATTTTCAACCCGGCGTTGCAATGTTATCTGCTGTTATTGGCGGAGGATTTTTCGGATTTCTTCCGCGAAACCTTCATCCTGCAAAACAATTTTTGGGAGAATCTGGAAGTACCTTGGCCGGTTTTACGCTTGGATTCCTCGCGATTGTTTCAAGTGCGAAGATCGCCATCGCGCTTGCTGTTCTCGCAATTCCGATCGCGGATGCCGGGTGCGTTGTGTATGGGAGAATTCGACGTGGTGTTAAAATTTGGAGCGGGGATGACACGCATCTTCATTTTCGCTTATTAAAATCAGGAATCCCACATCGAACGGTTGTGTTCCTTCTGTGGGGCTTTTCTTTTTTTGCGGGTGTCATTGCGCTGGGTCTTCAAACGCGAGGAAAAGTTTTTCTTGTCGCCACTCTTGTTGTGTTTACGATTCTGTTGTCATGGTTTACGACAAAATATGGAAAGCGGGTTTCGAGTGAATAAGCGTCTTTCGATTTTAGATTTTTCTAGATGAAGAGTCGGGATGAGTGGTCAATGCGTTGAAGCAAATATGAAAAAAATATCTTCTGACATGAATGCACGGATTGGCGCTGTTGTTGTGCTCGTCCTTGGTGTTGCAATAAGTGGAATGATTGCAATATGGGGAGTTCCAACATTTTGGAAAAAGAGTGACACAAAAACTCCGGCAACAGCAGAGGAGCTACGCGATTTAGATCAAGTTACAATAGACCTTTCTCAACTTGATCTTGAGATTGTTGATACAGATCCATTACGCAAGCAAGGCTTGAGCGGAAGGGCGTCGCTTGGTGAAAATGCGGGAATGCTTTTTGTCTTTCCTTCATCAGAGCGACATGGATTTTGGATGAAGGATATGAATTTCCCACTTGATATCATTTGGATTTCAGACGGTGTGGTTGTTGATGTTGTTACACTTTCACCACCATATCCCGGACTTCCTATCCCACCATCGCACAGACCAAAAGCAAATGCGGACATCGTCTTAGAGCTCAACGCGGGAAAAGCGGAAGAGCTTGGGATCAAGGAAGGTGTTCGTCTCACATTTTAAAAAAACGCCCAAGTCACAGATGTGACGGGCGCTTTCGGAGTGTGTTCTTTAGAGGATTTCCCCCCGTAGACTTGCGATGACTTTGTCGACTTGGTCTTTGAGTGTGGCGAGCAGTCGCGAACCGATCTTGATCTTATACTGATCACCAAACTCGTACGTCAATGACTTTGGATCGATGAGGATAAAAGCGGTGTCAGCCGTTGAACCAAACTCCGGCTGAATAACAACCTTTGTTATTTTTGTTGAAAGAAGTGCGAGTCGGAACCAGCCTTTCCAGTCGAGCATGCTCATGTAACGCGTTTTGAGAAACGCATAGGGCGAATCATCCGGAAGGACGAATACATCTTCTTCTGACAACGGAATATCGTCATCCGAATCAGCGTCGTCTTGGGAGCACACGAAATCAGGGACAGTGCTCATCTGTTGGGTAAAGATCTCTCCCAGTTCGCTTGGGCTGAGCCCGAGCGCGACAAAGACGCGAATGGCATCTGCTGAGATTGTTTCTTGGACCCAGTCGTTTATTCCAGTAACGGCAATCGTGCTATTCGATGGGCTGAAAAAGCCAGGAGGAATGATATACCTCCAACCAACAGCCTGTGAAAAACGCCTCGCAATGTGTTTATCCATTGTTTCCTCTCTTGCAAATTGGATTGAAAATAGGTGAAAGAACTTTTGTGAAACTACCTTAAAAAATCAATATTGTCAATCCTTCGTGAATAAAAAACTCCGGCTTTGAAGGGAGCCGGAGCTTGCTAGTTAGGCGGTGAAGGTGCGAAAGGCCTCTACGGCGTACGGTGCAACAACGGTTGCTTCCGATACACGGATGTCATTTCGGTGAAGTTCTCTGAGCAGGGGAAGCGTCACACCGTCGATGACAGCGACTTTGAACGACGCTTCCGAGACCCACACGAATTTTCCGCCAACAACGTTCGAGCATTCTCGGCTTCGACCGTGTGGCGCAATTCCTTGAATCATGCACGTGAAGATTGCGGTGGGAGTTGTACGCGATTGATACATCGCCCAAGCGCCAAGAGTGACGTCGGGATCCAAACAGGTTTGGCCCCTAACAGTTGCCTGGAAGCCAGCCTCGAACGACTCTGAGGCAAGGAGACGACGCGAAGGGAAAATGACATTCCCCGCGTTTTCATTTCCAAACTCCTCACGCTCAACGCCAATCAAGATACCTCCAAAACGAGCAAGGACTGAGACGCGGATGTTTATCCTGAAGATGTCATACATCCATCTCAACCGCGTGTCTTCGTCTATACCGGATGTTTCGAGAAGCTGGAGCGCTTCCAAGTATGCATCCCAAGTTCTGTTATGGTCGAGAGACCAAATAGAGGATGTGTGAATACATCGCTTTTCGATTCGTCCGGCTATGTCTTTTGTGTAAATGATACAGCCGGAACAAGTGGGTGATTCTCCATCATGGTCGTTTCCATGCACAGTGCATGGTGGTTCTGACAGGCAGAGAATCGATTCATTGCGGAGTCGTTTTTCCTCTGCTGGAAGTTCGGCTTTCAACCAGCGCGCTTGAGTAATCGAATCCTCTCGAAGGCGTTGAAGCCGAGATCGAAGTTCGGCAGGCATTTCTTGATCTCTTGATTGTACTGGCACGGTTTCTCCTTTGTTCTGAAGGTGCGGGGTCATAGGCTAAGCAAAAAAAAGGCCTCCGTCAAGCAAAGGTTGACGAAAATCACCCATTCCGCTATATTTCTCGCCATGAATGCGAGTGATTCGTCACTCTTCACCAACTATATATATGTTTGCAGTTGTAAAAACGGGTGGAAAGCAATATATCGTCAAAGAAGGCGATGTTTTGAACGTGGAAAAGCTTGAGGTTGAGCAGGGAAAAACGATTACGCTTGATACCCTTCTTATCGCCGAAGAGGATGCGTCAAAGATGGATGTTGGTACGCCATCACTTGGAGAAAAGGTTTCTGCTGAGATCATTGAGCAAGGACGTGCAAAAAAGGTTGAAGTTATCAAATACAAGCCAAAAGTACGTTACCGACGCCGAGTTGGTCACCGTCAGCCTTTCACGAAGATCAAAATTACAAAAATCGCCTAACCGGTGATTTTTTTATTTCCAACAAAGAAGATTCTCTCTCTCGTGAGGGGAGATACAAAGAAGTGCCAGACGAAGCTTTAAAAAAAGCGGGATGCTTGGAGGCATCCCGCGAAGAAACGTCACAGACAACGACTACTCATGCTGATGAGGATGGATCGGTGCCTTGAGAAGCGCGCCGTCATTCCACTCTTCGAGTTTCCGCATGAGCACGGAGCGCTGATCCGGCGTCGCCTCGAGTTGTTTGAGAAGGTAAGTAGCAACCATCTGCGGACCACCTTCCGCTAACGCCAGTTCCAACATCTCCGGTTGGACGATGTGGAGTGCCCACATCAAGTATTGCAACATGTACGACTCGAACGAACGGCAGGTTCGACGATTGATCGCTTCACCCCGCATGAACAGATCGAGATCGCTTGCCGGATCGATGCGACCCAGCTCAGTTCCCCAATCGGAATCACCGGCAATCTCCACTGGCCAGTTCTGAACGCGTTCACGAGCCTTGCGCTCCGGATCGGACGTGTAGCTCCTTGCATCGCGGAAACCTTCGACCTTGTCGAGATCGCGGAGCATACAGGCAAACGCCAGTGCCACGCGATCGTTGCCCACCATCTCGAGCGTCGGCGTATCTTTGAAAGAATGGAAGTGGACAGCGGTCAACATCCACTTGCCAATTTTGGTGTCGCAGAATGAACCGAGAATCGGTCGCAGAATGCGGACACTGTCTTCACCGTGGATCTGGTCCGGGTTCAGGCCAGTACGATCTTCGCTCAGAATGTTGTCCCACGTGTCACGAAACTCGTTCGTGAGTGTGACGGTGTTTTTCGATAGTCCGTAGATCGTGGTCTGAACCATCCGACCCAGGTCGTGACCTGCGAATGCAACCGCGAAAAAGGCTTGTTCGAGTTCGTTGAACCCGAGAACCGGCGCGAACGCCCTAGCTTCGTCAGCGCACTCGCGTGCGTGCTTGGGTTTGCCTGCCTTCCACGCCATGCTGTCGGGAAGGGGGACGGCCCACTCGTCGTAGGCATCGAGAATGGCTTGCAAGTAAGCAACGAGTTGCTCGATGGTGACCCCGCACTTGATGAGTGCGGATCGGATTTCTGGGAATTCCAACATGAATGACATGAAGTACCTTTTGGTTGGTTGTGAATGATCAGCGACACAATATCGCGTGATGTCGCTCGTTTGATACCTGATTCTACCTCATTTGTCAATTGTTCTCGTGTCTTTCGAGCGCTTGGACGTGCCAGCGCGTTATCATCCGAGGTCTTGTGATTTGACTCCCTGCGCAAACAGCCCACGCGCCATGTATGTGTATTGCATCAAAGCACTGCTGAGGCGTTCGCCAGCGTCCCTCGGCGATGATGGGCGTGTTGGGATAGCGTGACGTGAGCATTTTTACCAGCTCCACATCAGGTTGATGCTCAAACCACACTTCTTTATTCAATGTATTTTCAGTTTCCGGCGTATAGCCAGAGAGCGTGGTTCCGATGAGGTCTACGCCGGCAAGAATTGCATCATGCGCATCGACGATTGTTGCGATGTCAGCCATAAACAGAACTGATTTGAGATCTCTTTTGCACAAACGGTAGAGATCGAGCGCTGAACGACCGCATGGCCGTACACGTTGCGTCATGTCCATACCAATGATATCTGCGCCGGCTTCCGCGATACGCATAATTGAGTTTCGATTCGGCGTGATGAGAACACGCCCATCAGGATAAAGCGCCTTTGTGATGCCGATGATGATCGCTGTTGGATTTTGTCGCTTTGTTTCAGCGATGTTGTTGATCCCGCAGATACGTACCGCACATGCACCTGCTTCAAGTACTTCTGTCGCCATGCGTGCAACGTCGCGAGGTTCGGACATTTTGCTACCAAGTTCTGGCTCGGCCTGACAGGAGACGATGAGTCCGCCTTTCAGGGGTTGAACGGTTGATTGAATAACTGAATGAGTCATGTACCCCTCTCTTTTGTGAATGTGAGCGTGTGAATGAGCGTCTCAATATCCAAAAGGCTATCAAGTCCAGTAAAACGTGGATTAAATATTCAAATATGTCAAGAAGAGAGGCATAAAACGAATACTGTCTTTTTAGGTTTAGGATCTTCGATTGTTGATTGCGTCCGCAATGGTATTTCCGTCCGCGTACTCAAGCTGAGCACCGGTTGGAAGTCCGCGAGCAAGTCGAGAGACGGTTACGGGAAGATTTTCAAATCGTTTCAAAAGATAGGATGCGGTTGTGTCTCCGCTCACATCTGGGTCAAATGCGAGGATAATTTCCTTGATCGGGCTTTCAGGATTTGAAACACGTGTGACAAGTTGCGAGATACGAAGCATATCCGGTGTTCTTCCTTCAATCGGATCAATCAAACCGCCAAGAACGTGATAGCGACCGCGAAATGCATCGGATTCCTCGATGACGCGTAAATCTTGGCTTGTGGCAACGACGCAAAGTCGAGTTTGATCCCGTTGCGAATCTCGGCAAATTTCACAGGTTGTTCCTTCCGCCCATGTTCCGCAGATTCCGCAAAGCGTAATATCATTCGCAAGACGTGCTAAAACTTCGCCAAAACGGCGGATATGATCGCGTGGTTGTGTGGCGAGCCAGTAGGCATAGCGCAAAGCCGCCCGTGGACCGATTCCCGGGAGCGAATCAAACTCCGTGGCAACGTCACGAAGCGCAGAGGGAATCTTCTTCATCTACTTCTTCATCATCTCTTGCATCTCCTTTGCGAGATCCATCCCACCGAGATCCTGCATTTTTGATGCCAAGACACGCTGTAACTTCTTTGAAGCATCATTTACAGCTTCAAGAACATTTTTTTCCAACTGCGCCTTATCTGACAGTGCATTTTCATCAATAGAAACAGAAATAACCTCGTGATTTCCATCCATTGAGATTCGAACCTTCCCCATTCCCGCAGACCCTTCGACGCGCTCCTCCCCAAGTTTGGACTGAAGCTCTTTCGCCTTTGAACGTAAATCTTTGACCTGTTTGAGTTTGTTAAACATATACGAATGATATTAGAGGGAAGGAGCCGGGGAGGCAAGGGAGTGGGGGGTGGGGAGAAAGTAGCTAGTAGCTAGTAGTTAGTAAGACTGAGCATCGTGAACTGTAAATTAATTCGATGTTACGATTGGGGCGTTGTAATCCAGAGGTGGGGGAGGGGCGTTTGCGATTTGGCGGATTGGGGCGGGTGGGAGTGAGGCGCGAGACATGGCGCCTTGTGGAAGTGGCGGTCCTCCTTGGTGATGTCGATCTAAGTTTCGGAAACTGGCTCGAGTTTTATCAAAAAAGAGTTTTATAACACCTGTTGGTCCGTTACGATGTTTAGCGATGTGAATTTCCGTTAAGTCGCGTTCTTCAGGGGAAAGATCTTCGTAGCGATAGTTTTTATCAACGGCTTTGCGATAAATAAAAAGAACAATGTCGGCATCTTGCTCAATGGAACCGGATTCTCGAAGGTGGGCAAGTCGAGGGATTGCCGGTTTTTGAAGTTCGACCTGACGGGAGAGCTGGGAAAGAGCGAGAACCGGAACATTTAATTCGCGCGCAATGGATTTGAGACCGCGAGTAATTTCCGTGACTTCTTGCGTTCTGTTGTCGGACGATCCTTGTCGACGTGACTCCATGAGCTGGAGGTAGTCAATCACAATAAGTCCTAAGCCTTGTTCCATCTGTAGGCGTCGCGCTTTTGTACGAATCTCCATAATATTCGCGGTCGCGGAGTCGTCAATAAAAATAGGGGCTTCAGAAAGCGCGCCAATCGCGTGGCCGATCCGAGAGAAATCATCGTTTACACCATCATCTGTTAATTTTCCTGTACGCATTTTCCAAAGATCAACTCCGGCTTCGGCACAAATCATGCGATCAACCAACTGATCTTTGCTCATTTCGAGAGAAAAGATTCCAACGGCACATTTTGATTTTAACGCAGCCTGACGTGCGAGATCCATGGCAAGCGATGTCTTTCCGCAAGATGGGCGAGCTGCAAGAACAATGAGGTCGCTTTTTTGCATTCCTCCGAGCATGTTATCTAAATCCGTAAATCCCGTTGCAATTCCGCGGAGTTTTCCTTTGTCACGATGCACTTCATCGATTCGTTCGAACGCGGTATCAAGGACATCGTGGATTGGGGTGAATCCGGCTTTTAAAAAGTTTTTTGAAACATTGAAGAGTTTTTGCTCAGCAACATCGAGCATATTCTCAACATCTTCGCTTTGCTCATAGCCCATTGCTGTGATTTCAGACGCAGCGGAAAGGAGTCGACGAAGTGTGGCTTTTTTCTGAACAATGTCAGCGTAGTGTTTGATGTTGCTCGACGTTGGGACGCAATTTGAAAGATGGATCAGATATGCGCGACCACCGACTTTGTCCAATGATTTTTTTTCATCCAATCGATTCGCAAGTGACATGAGGTCAATCGGTTCGTGTCGACGTGTGAGCTCCATCATTCCCTCAAGAATGATTCGGTGTTTGTCTGCGTAACAATCTTCCGGCGTGATGCGGTCACCGACTTTAATCATGGCCTCCGGATCCAAAATGAGTGAGCCTAAAAGCGCTTGCTCGGCTTCAAGATTTTGTGGCGTTACTTTGTCCATTGTCGTCATACGTTTGAACAACTTCATCATTCGGGAGACGAGTAGGCAAGTGGAAACGATTATCTGCTATAATATGTTCATGGTTTCCATTCGTAAGACGTTTATCCGCGCGACATTGACCATGGTAGGCACGATCATTGGCGCGGGAATTTTTGGTGTTCCATCTGTTATCGCGGATGTTGGTGTTGTCGCAGGGTCGATTCTTTTTTGGGGAACGTGGTTGGTCGTTCTCGCGACGCATCTTCTCTTTTTGGAATTGATCGCGTTATCCGATTCGTCCGATCAAAAAAAGACGGGGAATCGTCGACACCGTTTACCGGGGTATGTGTCTGGCGCTTTCGGTTCGTGGGCAAAATATCTCACGGTTTCCGTGCAGTCACTTCAGCTCATTGGTGCAAGTTTTGCGTATTTAATTTTGGGCGGTGAATTTCTGTCATTTCTTTTTCTTGGAGTTGGATTTCATTTCGATTTATTCATTTTGGAAATTCTTTTTTGGGCAATTGGTGCCACGACCATTCTTTTTGCATTACGGATCATGTCAAAGATTGAATCTGCAATCACATGGGCTCTTGTTGTTGTTCTCGTTTGTATTATCGGCGTTGCAGGTGCCCAAATGGATTTTTCTCAGATTCAATTTTCAAATTGGAATCATGCGTTTTTTCCGATCGGGATATTCCTCTTTTCTTTGTTTGGCATGACGATTATCCCCGAAGTATTTGAAATTACAGGGCGTCGCGTTGATCGCACTCGACATGCCGTTACGTTGGGTTCCTTTCTCGCTGGGTTGCTCACTTGGCTTTTCGGAATTTCCATTGTTCTTGCAGTTCCTGCAGGTGTGCCGTTGGATCGGATAGCAATGATCTCAATTCTTCCGCATGTCATTTGGTGGGCATTGCCTCTCCTGGGGCTGTTCGCTGTTCTGACGTCGTTTATCACATCCGCATTTGCACTAAAGATGATGTACCAGATTGAAATGCAACAACCGAAATGGATTGCGAGATTCGTTGCATTAGGAATTCCGCTTCTTCTTCTCTTTTTTGCGCAACGTGATTTTTTACGAACACTCGATATCGTTGGAACATTTTTTACGGGTGGACTTGCCGTGCTCGTTGTTCTTTCTGCATTTGTTCTTATGCATCGTGAAAAATCCAAACGCTCTTTTTGGTGGAAAACAATTGCACCACTCGTTTCAGCTGGATTCTTTATTGGTATAATGATTTCAAGAATTGCTTAAAAATATGCTTCTAAAAATCTTTCGATATACATTCATCACATTCGTTAAGTTCTCGCTTTCCTTTTTTGGTTTATTTGCGTTGTATTCGTATATTCTTCCAAAATGGGTTGTTGGATTTGGACTGACGGCTGTGACGTGGATCGCAATCTTCTTTATTTCATTCTTCCTTGCGAAATGGGCGTTTTATCCTGCCATGCCAACAAACCGGGATATGGGTATTTTGCTTGTTGTCTGGTTCTTGGTGACAATGACACTTTTGTTGATGTACGGGCTCGTATTCTCACTCCGCGGACCGGCGATTATTTTTGAATGGGAAATTCTGGTTCAGCTTGTTTTTGAGCTTATTGCGGTTTTTCTTGCCGGTTTCACATCGCGCAGAAGAATGTTGAAACATGAACTTGGGGAGGGTACGGTTTAGGACCATTCCAAAAATTGTAAAAAGATGCTACTTTCTTCCGCATGAAAACGATTGATGGACGAGCGCTTGCCTTACGTATTCGCGAGCAGGTAAAAAAAGAAATTGAAGAGCTTGGTATCCACCCCACACTGGGAGTTCTTTTGGTTGGGGATGATTCAGCAAGTCATATCTATGTGAATCTCAAAGAAAAGGCGTGCCACGAAGCTGGGATCCAAACGGACATTCGACGGTTGCCTGCAAATACATCTGAAGATGAACTCGTTGAAATTATTCAAGCATGGAATCAAGATGAAGAGATCAATGCGATTTTGATCCAAATTCCACTTCCGAAAAATATTGATCAAGATGTTGTGATCGCAGAAATGGATCCGGCAAAAGATGTTGATGGCTTTCATCCGGAGAATTACGACGCAATGTTACGAGGAGAAGCGGTACGATTTCCACCCGTACACGAAGCAATCCTTCGTTTGATTGGAGAGACGGATATTGTGATGAAAACATCGCGTGCCGTGATTCTTGGAAACTCTGAAACGTTTATCGCCCCGCTTGAACGATTGCTCAAGCAAACGGGAGCCGTTGTCGATGCGTTTGGGATTCAGGATTGTGATCGAGAGGTTGTTCAGAATGCGGACATTATCATCTCCGCGGTTGGTCGAGCCGGTTTTGTGACGCGCGACCTTATCAAATCCGGCGCCGTTATCATTGACGTCGGCACCAACCGATTACCGGACGACCGCGTGGTTGGCGACGTTGATGCGGATAATATCAAAGATATTCCGGGTTGGATTTCACCCGTCCCCGGTGGTGTTGGCCCGGTTACGGTTGCTCTGCTTTTGAAAAATACGTTAGAGTTGGCGAAAAAAGTTTAGTTTTTTTACGGATCCGTACGAGCGTGCCGTCATCCCGAAAACATTCGGGATCCCTTTTCTCATTCCTGTCATCTCGACCCCCGTTAAGAAATACGGGGTAAACTCCGCGGAGAGATCCCTCTTAA
>JANLIO010000079.1 GCA_024654265.1 bacterium
TCCTGTCATCCTGGATTTAGTCCAGGACCCAGGAGATCATAGGACTGTGCTGTATCAATGTGGAGTAGTTCTTTGATTTCCTGGATCCCCGTTTTCACGTGGATGACAGAATAATCTAGCTTCTCAAAGAAGGTTGTTTATAAAAGGGATTCCTTCGTGGAATTTACCCCGATGTTTATCGGGGGTCGAACGGATGGAAATGGTGTTGTCCCTTGCCTCTCCAATGTTGGGGTGATATTGTTTTTTCATTGGAGGCGACTTCGCGTCCTGTTATTTATATATTTTTTTATGAACCCGGAAAATCCATTTTCTAAGAATGCGAATGCGTATCAGCGAGTACGTGGTATTCAACGCCACAAAGAGACGATATTGAAGTCTCAAAAAAAGTTCACGGCAATTGAAGGCGAAACAGGGGGAAGTTTGGCGGAGGAGATCGAATCTTTGTTGAAAAATGCAGATCTTCTTCCTGAATCTACGGAAAAGTCCGAGGTATCAGACGATTTACTTCAAGAGTTGGATACGGAAATCGCGAAGGTTCGTGAGGGGATGACTGACGATCAGATGAAAAAGCAGGAAAGTCTTGCATATTCGCAGTTGCTTGCTTTTATGCGAAAGCGAAATACGTTGCAAAAGACTCGGACAAAGGTGGACGAAAAGATTGATAATCTTATTCGTGCGGTTCATGCGGACAAAAATCTTCGAGAACAGACCGGATCATGGGAACGGATCAGTGCATACGAGGATGCTGTCGAAGGGATTGATGGAAAGATATTGGATGAGGCGAAAGAGAATCCCGTTGCATATCAGGCTCATTGGCTTCTGCAAATACGCGAATGGAAGCGTATGTATGAAGAAAACGGCTTAATTGAGACCGAAGCGATCAAGGAACAGACGCGTAAGGTGATGGATGATGCCAGAAGGAAATTAGAAGGCACGAACGGTGTCGTGACATTGCTCGGTCCCACCGGTTCCGGAAAGTCTGTTTTGGCGAAAAAGATCGGGGATCATTTTTCCCCTAACGGCGAATACGAGTTTGTGAGCGCACATCCAAAAATGACAGCGTTTGACTTGATTCAACGTATGGGAATTGTTGTGGAGCAGTTGGATCCTGTGGAAATCCCACGAAAAATCAAGGAAGCACAGAAACGGTATACCGCGGAAAATCCCGACACCACGGGCGAGGAAATGGATCGCGAACTTGAAACCATCGCAGATGTGATTACCGGTCGCGCAAAAGAAAAAACCTTTGAAACAAAACCAATACTCGAGGCCATTGGTCGCGCGCAAAAAGAAGGTCGTATTGTCGTGATTGATGAATTTAACTATCTCCCTCCGGAAACGCTCGCGGCGTTGAATGACATATTGAGCAACAAAGATAACCCTTCCGGGTTCGGAGTGGTGTTGACCGGCAATGTGGGAGAAGAATACCTGAAGCGTCAGGCTTTGGATCCGGCGTTTATTAACCGTGTGTTAAGTGGCACGGTGCAATACGAATTTCCTCCGCAGGAGATTGATGCGCCATTGGATGGTTCCATTAAAAGCACGGACGCTTTGCAAAGCGGGGAAAATACGGCTGACAGAGACCTGTATCAGATTGCAATGACACAGCTCGTTGATACCAAAGGTAATCTGCTTGCTCCGAAAGATTCTCTACGGCAGGTGTGGGATTTTGTGCGGATTTGCTCCTTGGCACAAAAAATGGCGCAAGGCAAAGATTTTCGATCTTTGGGGCTTTCGGCGCCCGTTGGTGTGTCTGCGATGCAATTCAAATCCGTATTCTTGTCCTTCCGTAGCATCAATCAAGTTGTACGAGAATGGAAACTCGGAGGATACCGACAGCCGTTGGATTGGCACATTTACGATACGATTATACGCCCGGCATCGATATACGCGCCGAAAGAAGCGGCGGAGCTTGTGTACCTCTTCCGCGATTGGGGTGGCTTCCTGCAAGGGGACTCATGGGATCCAATTGAAGTGGAGCCCACACAATGGCGCATCGCCGGGTTAGATGGTGTAAAGAAACCGAAGTCTGTGACGGCAAAATTAACCGCTTTTTCGCCGGCAGAGTTGGTGGAGGCGGTTTCCGGCTACCGTTTGCCTGAAGTGAGCGAAACTGAAGAAGCGATAGACCGGCAGGAGCAAAAAGAGTACGAGATGGCAATGGCGGAATTTGAACGGGTTGCGGTGGAGTTGGAGAAGGAGTTGAATGACTTTCCGTTTGAAACACTACAACGCTTGTGCGAAGTCCGCGCCAATGAGGGCATGGCGGAAAAGGCACAAGCATGACGCATATGCGCGAACATCAACCAATGGCGGAGGCGACACCTTCCTTTGAGGCCGACCGCGAGCATTTGGATTTCTTTCGCAGTTTGAAGACGGATGGCAACTTCATCCTTGGAACGCTTGGATTCGGAATTCGTATTTCAAGAGATGTTCAGACGTTCGCGTTTGACCATAAAACCAAAGAAGTGTTGATCAATCCGGAATTTATCGAACGTGAGAATCTTAGCAAAGAGGAACAGCGTTATATTTTTGGCCACGAAATCGCGCACTTCGTACAAATAGTGCAAGACCCCGACACCTATCTGGAGACGTTCGAAGATGCGCGGAAACGCGCCGAGAAGGTTGAGGATCCTGAATTGCGCAAACCCGTGCAGAAAGCGTGGAATCGGTATTACAACGTCTTTTTGGACGTGCACGACAACGCCATTGTGGATGCACGAAGCATGTGGACGCAGGGTCTTGTCCGCGAGGATCACCCGCGTCAAACCCTTTACGAGCGTTTTGAAAAAGATCTCCGTGGAATGCCGAAGGTGGAGCAGTTTCAATTCGCTATTTTGAAGCGCGTTATGGTCGGATCGGACGCGGAAGTCGAATTGGATGAGGATGTGTCGGCCGTTATTGATGCGCCATTCCGGTATGCGGGAAAGGAATACAAAGAACTTCCGGATTTTATCCGTGAACATTTTTTTGATTCCAAACTTCCCTTATCCGTTTGGATGTCCAAATTGAAACGGACGCTCACACCGATCTTCGAGTCATTGCTCGCTAAGGACATTGAAAGCGGAGACATTCGCAAGCTTAAGAAAGTGGTTGAGTTGACGGGCGATGAGAGCGAAGAGGACGATATCAAGAAAATCATTGATGAGATACGACTTGCGCGTGAAAACGGGACGGATCGTGCTCGTCGCTCGGCGCAGAACCGCTATCGCGGAAGTTTGGAAAAGCATGATTTCTCGGAACATGACATAAACACAATGCAAAGCATACGCGAAACAACGGAGGCGATCTATCCGACGCTTGTTGATTTGTGGGACGCATTTGTGACGGTTTCATCGACGACGGATATTGTAAAGCAGACCGGATATCGTAGTGGTGAAAACTTTGATATTGATGCTTTCGTTCGTGAATTGCCACGCTTCCTGACACAGCCGGACCAGGCGCGTATTATGGAACGTTCATTCAATGAACCGGTACGCGATGTGGAAAAACCAAAGAGGTTGTCCTTGGTTCTCGCCCTCGATTTATCCGGATCCATGGGCGCGGAAAAACGACGAGCAGTGCAAGAAGTTTCTTATGCTTTGTCTCGCAGTCTGATCCAATATCAAATCGAGAAAAGTCAGCAAGTTGACCCGTCCGAAGGCGAACGGTTTCGTGTGGACTTACGCGCAATCGGGTTTGGAGATGAATTTCAGGATATCTTTCAACGGACGCATGAAGAGATCTTGAACGGAATCGATCCGGACATCGCGGTGGATGATCTGGAGGCGAGGTTGGCGCGTGCCGTTTTGGATATCGGACGCGTGAACATGGGTGGTACGCAGGATGCCGGTCCGTTGAACGAAGCGTTGCAGGATGCCCGGAAAGAGGATATGCGAGTTGCACTCGTTCATGATGATGCAACGATGGTGGTTGTGGAAATCACGGATGGGAACACTGGGACACAATCTGAATCCAAAAAAATTGTGAAGGAGTTAAACAACGAGCCAAATGTATATGCACGAGCGATCCAAATACCGGGATTATCGCATGCCGATCGTCCCTTATCTCCATCGGACATCGAAGGTGGTCATGGTGCTCCGATGCAGAATGTAGATGAGATGAGTGGGGTGTTTCATGGCGTGTGGGGGGATCATGGAAAGAGATTGGATCATTTGGAACAGCTCAAAGAAATTCTGATTCAGATTCTTTTTGCGACATTGTTAAATAAGCAACAAAAGTCGCGTTCTTGAAATTCACTCTATGCCCACAAAACCCTCCTGTTCCATCCTGCTATCTCTCCACAAAACATGGAGTGATTCTTTTGATGCCTTCAAAGAGGCAACCATCGTCTTTCAAGATGAGAAC
>JANLIO010000019.1 GCA_024654265.1 bacterium
ATAAATCCAAAAATGACGCAGAGAAGCGCGACCGCTATCCCTGCGACAATGTATGGTGAACGTGATCGTGAACTTGTGCCGACCCCTCCGCCGTAGCCAAGGAAGAGGTCGGGTTGAATGTTCAGCTCATTTTTTTGCTCTAACTCGTTCATCGTGAATGTGGGCGTTTCGGTCGACCGCCTTGCGACCGACGATCCTGCCGAGAATCTGGGCGTGATCCATGATCAGATCCGCCGGGATGCTTCTCTGTGTAGTCTTTTCGAACTTTTTCCGCTTCTTCGTCTGAAAGAGTGCGTTTCATCGAAAGATTGATGCGTCCCATGTTGTCGAGTTCGTAGACTTTTACGCGTACTGTATCACCAAGTTTTACGATGTCAGAGACATTCTCAACGCGATACGGAGCCATTTCTGAGACGTGTACAAGCCCTTCTTGCTTGGGAAGTATTTCAACAAATGCGCCAAAATCCATAAGGCGAGTAACTTTTCCGTCATAAATCTTTCCCACTTCAACTTCTTCTGTCAGTTTTTTGATCCAGTCCATTGCGCGTTTCATGCCTTCCGCGTCTGTTGACGTCACCATGACCAAACCATCATCCTCAATATCGATTTGAACATTACATGTATCAATAATTTCATTGATGATTTTGCCACCTGACCCAATAACATCACGGATTCGATCTGGTTTGATGCGAAGGCTTTCAATTCGAGGCGCCCATTTGGAGAGATCAGAACGGGGTTCTGCAATTGCGGATTGGATGCTATCCAAAATTCGGTTAATAGCACTTCGTCCCGCAGAGACGGCTTCACGCACGGTTTCAAACGGGATTCCTTGGGTTTTTGTGTCCATTTGGATGGCGGTTAATCCATCGCGTGTTCCTGTGACCTTAAAGTCCATCCCGCCTTTTCCATCCTCAAGATCTTGAAGGTCTGTAATAATCTGGAATCGTCCTTCCTCCTCGATACTTGCAACGCCAATTGCAATTCCGGCAACCGGTGCCGTGATTGGAACGCCGGCATCTAAAAGAGCGAGCGTTGATCCACATGTGGCTCCCATCGAAGATGAGCCGTTTGAGCCAAATACTTCAGACACAACGCGTATCGTGTATGGGAATGATTCTCGTTTTGGAAGAACTGGAATGAGTGCGCGCTCTGCGAGTGCGCCATGGCCAATTTCTCGACGTCCTGGGCCTCGGTTTGGTCGTGTTTCCCCAACGGAGAAGCTTGGGAAATTGTAGTGATGAAAGTAATTTTTCTTTGTTTCAAATTCCATGGTGTCGAGCGTTTGCTCCATACCGGGGGAGCCAAGCGTCACGGTTGAAAGAACCTGTGTCGCTCCGCGTTCAAAGAGTCCGGATCCATGTGTTCGTGGAAGAATGCCAACTTCATTTACAAGCGGACGAATCTCATCGAGCGCACGTCCATCAGCACGGCGCTTCTCATCTAAGATAAGGCGAGTGACAGCACCATCGACGGCTTCATCAACCATGCCAAGCGCGCGTTTGTGGAGCTCGGTATCAACACCGGTTGTTTCAAGGTGAGCGTGAAGCGCATCTTTCAATAGGTTCACGCGATCTTTGCGATCATGTTTTGATATCAAAGGTTCCGCAAATAATGTCGTTGATGCACGTTCTTGCACAAAGTCTTCAACGATTTTTTTAAGCATGACATGCTCGTCCCATGCTTTTCGTTCTTCGTCGGTTCGTGGTTCAACGGAGATTTTTTCTTTTCCACATTCCGATTGGATTTTCTTTATCAGTTCTACGATTGGCGTGATGTGCTCATGTGACCAGATAATCGCGTCGGCAACATCTTCGTCTTTCATGATGTTTACGCCAGCTTCAAGCATGACTGTCTTATTGTTTCGTCCGGCAACGACAATATCAACACCACCCTCTTCAATTTCTTTGTAGGTTGGGTTTGCAATCCATTGACCATCTTTTTTCCCAACTCGGACGGCGGCGATTGGACCGTTCCATGGGATATCTGAAATGGCGAGCGCACACGATGCACCGATGAATCCGGGCATGTCACCGTCATTTTCAAAATCGTGCGAAAGAGCAGTGACAATAACAGCCACTTCACGCTTTACGCCGTCTGGAAACATCGGGCGGATGGCGCGGTCGATCAATCGTCCTGTAAGAACGGCTTCATCCGTTGGGCGTCCTTCTCGTTTCATGAAACGGGAGCCTTTGATTTTTCCGGCAGCATACATGCGTTCTTCAAAATCAACATGAAGTGGGAAGAAGTTTAAATCTTCGCGAAGCTCACCCATGGTTGCGGTACACAGAACAACGGTATCTCCATATTGGACGGTACATGATCCACCTGCTTGTCGTGCTAATTTTCCAACACGAATGGTAAGGGGCTTTCCACCCCAATCCATAGAATATTCTTTTGTATTCATACAATGTTCGTGCCCCGAAGACTTAAGACCGATTGGTCTCCATGTCTTCGGACCACGTGTCATCAAATTCCAAGATAAAAGTGTGAACGTTTATCCTGCAATTTCTTTTTTTAAGTGGGAACCGATACGATCCCCTCCCTTCTTCTGAGATGGCGACTCGCAAGAAAAGAGTGAACCGTATCAATAGCTTACTTTGACGGAGCGCTTTCGATCGGGCGCGGATGAAGATTTCATTTTTCCTTTTGGCCGAGAAGATTTTATCAAGAATGATTTTTCGTCGGAAAGATTTAGGAAGCCGTCGACACATTCACGGAAGGCCGTATTTGTCGATTCGGAAAAAGCCGCAACTTCCACAATGACACCGCGACCGTGGAGATAATGAACGAGTGGGATAAAGTCACCGTCTCCTGACATGAGAATAATGACATCTACTTTTTCTGAAAGCATGACAGCGTCAATCGCCATCCCAACATCCCAGTCCGCTTTTTTGACGCCAGATGAATACTCTTGAACATCTTTAATTCGCGGTTCGATCTTCGCTTCGATGAGCGCTTCAAAAAAGGCCTCCTCTTCGCCGGTTTTCGATTTTGCAACATACGCAATCGCGCGAACGAGCGGTCGATCACCAACGGCGTACTCCACAGCTTTTCCAAAATTCAACCGTGCGTTGTGGATGTGCTTCGCGGAGTGATACATGTTTTGCGCGTCAACGAGGACGGCAACTCTCTGTGCAACGTGCTTTATCATATGGAGACGATATCAAGGATTTGGGATACCAACAAGCCACCGGTGTGGTGGCTTTGGACTGGAATCAGATTTTTAAATCTCCCATGAGCTTGTCGTACGCTTTTGCATCTTCTCGTTTCAAGTACTTCATGAGGCGACGACGTTCACTTACTTTCTTAATTAAACCACGACGTGAGGAAAAATCCTTTTTGTGTGTTTTAAGGTGGCCGGTCAAATCTTTGATCTCCGTTGTTAAAATGGCGATCTGAACTTGTGGCGAACCCGTGTCCGTTGCGTGCGTTTTAAACTTCTCAATGATCCGCTTTTTCTTTTTTGTATCCATCATACGAATAGGGTTTGCGTGGTATGCAGAGTATTCCGCATAAACGTAATGTTACCTATGAATTAATTGTGGGTAGAGGCTACCATTATTCGTGGTTTTTATCAAGGTCTGACAGAAAGGATTCATTTTCCGACACCAAAGGGGTATACTTTTCGTATGCCGTCATTAAAATTGCGTAAGCATGTCACACCGTTTCTTGAATACCTTGAGATTGAGAAAGGGCGTTCATCGCGAACGGTTCGGAATTATGATTTCTACTTAAAACGTTTTTTGGATTGGGCGGGAGATCCGAATATTCAAGCTGTGGACATGGAGGTGGTGCGAAAATACCGTTTATATCTCAACCGACTTGAAGATCCAACGCGCGGAACATTGAAAAAGAATACGCAGAATTATCATTTGATTGCACTTCGATCTTTTCTTAAGTATTTAGCCCGCCATGATATTGAAACGCTGGCACCGGAAAAGATTGAGCTGGCAAAGCAGGGGAGTCGTGATGTTGGATTTTTAGATGCAGAGGATGTTGAGCGACTTTTGGTTGCTCCAACAGAGAGCCAAGCTCCAGAGATTTTAAAATTACGTGATCGCGCGCTTCTTGAGATGTTGTTCTCGACTGGGATGCGCGTGTCAGAACTCGCAAGTCTCGAGCATGGAGAAATAAATTTCGAACGTGAAGAATTTTCCGTGCGCGGAAAAGGTGAAAAGGTGAGGGTGGTTTTCCTTTCTCATCAAGCACGACATTGGTTGAAGCAATATCTGGAAGCGAGAAAAGATATTTCTCCTTTTCTGTTTGTCCGACATGATCGCGCACAGGCGACGGCTGAAGAGCCAAGGCCGATCACACCACGGTCCATCGAAAGACTCGTGAAATTCTATGCGACATCTGCTGGGATTTCCAAAAATGTAACTCCACACACATTACGACATTCTTTTGCAACGGATCTCCTAATGAATGGTGCCGATATTCGCAGTGTTCAGGCGATGCTTGGACATTCATCGATCACAACGACGCAAGTGTATACGCACGTGACAAACCGACAGCTGAAAGACGTTCATGATGCGTTTCATGCAGTGAGGAGATCGGATGAAGATGAAGATTGAAAAAAAGAACAAAGTGGAGTACCTTCTTCAATCATGCCCCTGTAGCTCAATGGAAGAGCAGCGGTGTTCTAAGCCGGCGGTTGCAGGTTCGAATCCTGCCGGGGGCACCATCAACGAACTAAACGGCTTTTTGGGAGCCAAAATGCGGGACGCGCGAAGCGCGTCCCAAGGATTCCCGCCGAATTCCCCCAACGAATTCAGAATTTTTGGCGCGCTTGCGCGCACTGATTTTTCGCCGAGGAGGAGGTTCGAGCCAAAGATTTCTTTAGCACAGACCTTTTTCGCAAAAAGGTCTGAATCAGAAGCGATTTTGTCTATGTTTTGTGCGACTTCTAGCCAGTTTTGGAAAGGTTCGAGCCAATCATTTTGCTTGTGTGAAAGATTATAGATTTCTTCTTCGAGCGACTTCTTTTCAGACAACAACTTTCCTTTTTGTAAACGATAATCTTCGCGGTCAATTACTTGGTCTAAATATCCATTAAGAAGTCGCTCCAATCGGATTGAGATAGAAGAAATCTTTTCTTGTTTCTCTTTCACACAAGCAGTCAAAGACTGGGCGGATTTTCCGTGGTCTTGCAAAGCAAGACGATTGAGTTCTATCGCCCAGTCCTTGGGCAAAGAAACTTTTTGAATGAGGGATGATAACTGGCGATTTAATTCTTCTTGGCGAATACAAGGTTCTTCACATTTCACCATTTTGTTTTTCTTAGTGCAGTGATAATAAATATACTCATGGACATTTCCATTTTTCTGCTTCTTAACCTTGTATTCGCCAGTTATCATCATTCCGCATGAGGCGCAGGAAATGAGCCCACAGAAAGGTTGTGGGTCGTTTAGGGGCTTTCTGTCTGGCTTGCCACGAAGTTTCAACATTTCCTGCGCCTGATCAAAAAGTTTTTTTGAAATGATTGGCTCGTACTTTCCTTCGTGTAGTTCGCCACCATAGCGAAATAGTCCAGTGTAAAATGGATTTGAAAGAATGGAAGTCGCACGAGATTTATGGATTTTCTTTCCGGTCTTTGAAAAAAGATTGTGCTTCGCCAAAAAGTTTGAAACATCTTCCAGTCTATTGCCACCTTTCACATAGAACTCAAACGCTTGCTTGATAACTTTGGCTTTCTTTCGGTCAACGACCACAGTCTTTGTTCGCGAGTCGTTGATATATCCCACAGGAGCAAGCGTTGGATAATCTCCATTACGAACTTTTTGGCGAAGTCCTCTTTTGGTATTTTCGGAAAGAGAATCCACATAGTATTTGCTTTGTCCAAAAGCCATGTTGAGCATAAATTTCCCCTGTGAAGTGCTATCGCACCAGAAAGTTGGAAACTTCAAGCTCGCAAGTTTCCCTGTGTCGAGGAGGTAGATTATCTTTCCACCGTCAATACTATTTCTTGCGAGACGATCCGGATGCCAAGAGAGAATAGAATCTGCATCGCCCTTTTCGATACACTTCATCATTTCATTAAATATCGGACGACCTGGAATTTTCGCACTTTGCTTTTCTACAAACTCAAGGGCGATGTTCAGATTCTCTCTCTTGGCATAGTCTCGCAATTCTTGAAGCTGTGCCTCAATCGAAAGGACTTGCTTGTCCTCGACATCAGTGGACTTGCGAGCATACAAAAAGAATTTTTGCGGAGATAAGTTTTGCATAATGTTGATATTGAAAATTAAAAACTTAAATGACCACCCTTGGTGCCCCCACTAAGATTGCTCAAAGTGGAACCAAAGATGGTCATTAAAATAAGCAATCTTCGGTGGGGGCAAATTCAGTATAGCAAAAA
>JANLIO010000015.1 GCA_024654265.1 bacterium
TCGCCTGCCTGTTTGAGTGATCAAGCGATAGCGTTGAACGAGTTCAGCCGACCCCCAACATCTTTTTTGTGTCACTTTTGTGATGTGACAAAAAGTGACATCAAATGCGTTAACTCATCTTATTTAACGGAAGGGGAATGGATTCCTCCGCAATGACAAAAACTATCCTTTTACCCTCCCCAAGACCCACACGGAGCTGGCTAAAAATCCGAGAACGGCTCCAAAGAGCCCATTTCTCATAAAATCAGGTTTTGCGAAGAATTGAGATGGCAGTGGATCGTCGATGATCTGCACACGAACCGCATATCCAAAATAATTGGGCGCTTGATTGGCAATCTCCTGTGCAACGCGGATCGCGATATTTGTCGCTTGTTCGCGAGACGTATGATAGGCAATCACGCTCATCACACCGGTTCCCGCTGAAACCTGCGTCTCAATCGTATTCTGCCAAAGAGTACGGCGCTTAATTTCATCTTCTGGAAAATACGATTTATCAACGGATGTATCTGCGACAACAGCATTATAAAAACTTGTTGTTAAAATAACTTGACCTAGGTTTTGTGCAATGCGCTCCGTTGATTTCACAGCGGTGTACGGATCGACTCCTGTCACATTTGTCTGTGTGATCAAAAGCCGAACAGTTGAAGAATATTTCAACGGCTGAAGTAATGAAAAACCAACCGCAAGAACAACCCCAGCTAACGTCACCAATGTCACGTAGCGCCAGGAACGAATGTAAATGTGTGCGAGATTTGGAGAGGACATTTTTTTGAGGAGAGAATTTAGAATGTGGAATTTAGAATTTGGAATATGAAATATCTCTTATCATCCCGAAAGCATTCGGGATCTCTTTGTGCCTTCCCGTCATCCCGAGCGCAGTCGAGAGATCCCTTTGTGCCTTCCCGTCATCCCGAAAGCATTCAGGATCCATTTGTGCCTTCCCGTCATCTCGAGCGCAGTCGAGAGATCCCTTTTCAAAGAAGATTTGTTTTGAAAAGGGATCTCTCCACTCGTCGCAGAGCCTCCTTGGTCGAGATGACGGAACGGAAAGGGATCCCGAAAGCTTTCGGGATGACGGAACGGAAAGGGGTTCCTCCACACGAGGCGAAGCCTCCTTGACCGAGAGACGGATTGACTTTCGACTCTCTACTTTGCACTGAGTACTTCAATCTTCAAATCTTGTTAAAACTTTAAATACCTACTCAATACTTGTAACGATTGATCCGAGTGTTACTGCGATTGTCATCTCTTCACTGTTCCGAAGAATACGTAGAGAGATTTCAGATCCGGATTGAAACTCAGAAAGACGTTCACCGAGATCGGCTGTCCCGTCTAGAATATCACGTTCTACCTGAAGAATCACGTCTCCTTTTTGAATTCCCGCTTTTAACGCTGGGCTATTCTTTGCAATCGAAAGCACAAGTGTGCCTCGCGAAGGTATTGTTCCGCGATCACCATCAATTCGCCACGTCGAAACATCTCGCGCTGTGATGCCAAGGGAGGCGTGCCGGATTTCATTGAACGAAAGAAGTGATGCAAATGATGATGCGATTGTATTTGACGGAAGAATCTCTGCCGATACTCCGCTCTTTGAAACAATACCTAATAATGTTCCACGTGGATCCCAAAGTGGCGCGCCAATATCTTCAGGTGATGCAAATGCTGTTACAGAAAAACGATGATACGTCATTGCTGATGATTGCGAAGCTGGCAACGATGAACTGAGATGAACCGTTCGGAAGATAGCCGGGTTTAGCGCGTGTGCTTCTCGTTCAAGCCATGCTTCTGAGCCTGAAGATAAAATCTCCACATCGCCAAAAACCGGAGACGACAAATCGCGAGCATCAATTTTTATAAACACGGTTCCGTTTAATGTATCGCGAATCAATCGAGTGGGCGTATACGATTTTTCATTGTACCAAAGTGAAAGAGTCTTTGAGTCCATTGCGTCGACTTCATCCGCCATCGCAACAAACCACCCATCGGACGTCAAAGAAACCGCGCGGCCTAATTCACGCTCCGCGTCCAACGTTCGTGCATCCGGCGTCACTCCACTCGCTTTTCGGTATATGGTCGCGACAGGGCTTGCTCGTTCAACCAACGATTTTGGCGGAACAAGATACGGATCTCCTCCCGGTTCTACACGCACAAACACAGGTTCGGTTGTCGTTGTACTCCGTGTATCTGGGTCAGAAGCTCGGATATCCGTTGTTGATGACGTCGGAAAAATGCGAGCGACAAAACCGCCGGCAACTCCACCGCATACGGATGCGACAAGTAAAATCCAGAGCGTTTCCTTTTTTATCGATATTTTTTTCATGATGATTCTTACAGTATATCAAATCCAAGCCGATGTTGTCGCAACCGCAACGAGAATAATCGCAACAGACACTCCTTCGATCCATGCCTGACGTCGTGATGGCTTTGGTTCATACAAATATCGACGCACGCGAAGAAGTGCAGAAAGGATGATTGCTGCCAACATTCCCTGTGCCGGCATACGGAGTGGAAGGAAAAGACCGAGGAGCCCAACATGCAAACCGGCAAGCGCACCAACAAACATCCAAATTCGATTCGCCTCTTTTGTTGCACCGGGGTGACCGGTTGTTCGAAATAAAATCATGCCAAGCGCCGTCATTCCCGCAAGATGAATCACACGATCACTATGCACGAACGTAAGAAGACCCGTCGACGTTGCTGACGCATACCAAATAATGATTGGCACATAGGCGATGTGAAGACGAGACAACCCATGAACAGGATACCGCGTTGGAACGTACGCATGTAAAAATAACATCTCAAGCGAAAAATAGGATGCGAGCGATGCGATACATGCGACAATCCACAATGCGACCTCGCCCTCAATGAGGAGAAGAGAAAATGCGAGCGACGCAAGAAGAATAAATGCTGGCGTCATCTTTTCCATCATGTCCCCCAAATGAACACGTCGCCAACTCATGAGAAACGCCGAGAGTGGGAGCGCGATAACGCCAATCAGCACGATGCCCGGATACGACAATGGATGAACCATCTGTTCACGAAAAACAACGACCTCAAGGGCGCCGACAAGAAAAGGGAGAAGTCGAAAAAAAAGAATCATGCATCATTGGCTCACTTGAATCGTCAAATCCACAGTGCCCTCATTCAGTTGAACGTCGGTGAACGATATTGTTCCGAGACGAAAAACCCATGTTCCAAAATCGCGAGAAAATACAGCACCTGCGATTCGCTTCCCTATAATCGGATGAATCGGATATTCCCCGATGTGGATTGAATCAATACGGAATCGCAAACCACCATTCTCGACAACCGGAACAAAGAGCCCCTGAAAATCAAAGTGAACTTCACCACGCTGAAGTTGAGATGTAAATTCCAATCCATCTGGCTGTATCGCGACCTGAAGCACTCGGACGTCCCACCCTGTTTGTCGAATAACGTTGTCGATTTCGCTTCGCATCGCGCCTGTTAGCTCTTTCTCATTTAAAACAAAATGCGTTGGACGCTCCCCTGCCTCGATTGATCGCAAGAGTCGCTCCCCGACAAGAACCCGTAAACCCTCTGCATCAATTTTCTTTGGAGCAACGACATGCGACACAACTGGCGGGTGATACCATCGCGATATAAACGGAACAACAAAAACACCTGTTTTTGCAATGGCAAAAGAAATACTAAATATCACGATCAGAATACTCGTGAGGAAAATGAGGAACACGGTTAATGCATTTTTCCCAACTTTCGGTTTTAACGTTTGATCCGCGTTCTGTGTTTCCATTTTATTTTCGATCTCGGGCATAAAATTCAGATAAGACGACTGACAATGCCGTTGCCGTCGGAATCGCGAGTAAGGCACCAACAACTCCAAATAATTTCGCTCCAATTAAAAGAGCAACAATGCTCACGAGCGGATTTAGACCAACCACCTTCTGCATCACCTTGGGTACAATGATTTGATTTTCCACTTGCTGGATCACAACGACAAGTGCAAGCGTAAGTAACGCCGTAAGCGGAGAGATGGTTAATGCAACCAGTATGATCGGAATACCCGCGAGGAATGGACCGAGATACGGGATAAATTCCATGAACCCGGCAAAAAGTGCTAGGGCTAAAGCTCCATCAAGCCCAAGAGAAATCAAGCCGATAAAATAGAGTGTTGCGATGATCAAACTTAAAACGAGTTGTCCGGAAAGCCATTTCCCAATCTTTTCTTCCACGTGTGTCAAAAGAGTGACAATAAAATTCTGATATCGTTTTGGAACAAGATTGTGAAATGCGCGAACCGCCTCTTCCTCCTGCACAACCATGTAGTACGCCATTACGATCACAAGGACCAACCCGACCAAACCACCAAATACATCTGTCAGTGTTACAAACAATCCGCTTGCCGCTCGACCAATATTATCTTGCAACGAAGAAATGCTCGAGGAAAAATTCTGCGCCAATCCGTACTGTTGCGTAAACTCTCGAACGCTATCCACGGCAGAAGAAACAAACGTAAGTGAATTTCCAATCGTTTGTGAAAGTTGACTAATCTGATTCGTGAGCGTTGGAAGGATGAGAGCAAAAGCCGTTGCGAGAAGACCAAAAAGAAAAAGATAGATCAGAATCACCATGACGCTCTTTGGAATCTTTCGTTTTGCTCCCCAGCGCACAGCGGGATGCATAAGCGCAGAGAGAAACAATGCAACGACCAAGAGCGCGATGACATCACGCACTGACCAAAGCAACCAGAGTGAAGCAATAACACCGAGGACGGTGAGTACGTTCGATATTTTTATTGAGATTGTTCGTTCTTGTGGAGGCATGTGCGCAGTATAGCATTTAGAAGGGAATGTGGAATATATCTGTCATCCTCGGGTTTAACCCGGGGATCCAGAATCAAATAGACTTCTTCATTAGATCCATTCCTTCCGTCATCTCGACTACTCATCCCGTCATCCCGAAAGCATTCGGGATCCCTCTTAAGATAAAACATTCATCTGAAAAGGGATTCCTCCACTCGTCGCAAAACCTCCT
>JANLIO010000008.1 GCA_024654265.1 bacterium
CTCGGAACAAGCCCAACAGAAACCGGCAATACCACCGAAATCTCAGAGACTCCGTCGCGTGTCACCCTTATTCAGGACACGGTAACTCAAGCCGTATCACTCACAACAGACGGGAATGGCGCTCGCTTTTATAATCCAGAGGACGGACGTTTTTACCGCGTACTCGCAGACGGCAACATTGATCGGCTCGGAGATAAACAATTTTTTAATGTTGAAAACGTAAGCTGGGGGAACAAGAGTGATAGAGCCGTTCTTGAATTTCCGGATGGCCGAAATGTTATTTACGATTTTGATTCCAGTCGTCAAACGACATTGCCACAACACTGGGCAGATTTTGAATTTTCTCCGAACGATGAAAATATTATTTCAAAAAGTGTCGGTCTTGATGAACGCAGTCGTTTTCTTATTGTAACAAATGCAAATGGTGGTGAGGCGCGAGCGATCGAGTCCATCGGAAGCAACCAAGATCTTATTCATTCCTCATGGTCTCCAAATAATCAAATTGTCGCATATTCCCTTACCGGAAATCCACAACCGGATGGCGCACAACAAGTTTTTTTCGTTGGCGAAAATCATGAAAATTTTAAATCCCTTATTGCTCCGGGACGTGGCTTTATCCCGAATTGGTCACCAACGGGCAAACAAATTCTTTTCAGCGTGTATCACGAACGAACAGATCTAAAACCTGAAATCTGGATTGCTGGCGGATCTGGAGATGACATCGGCGAAAATCGTCGAAGTCTTAAATTAAACACGTGGGCTGATAAATGCGTCTGGGAAGATGAAACCGCCATCATCTGCGGTGTTCCGCAATCACTCGATTTTGGAGCTGGGCTTGCACCTCAAAATTTTCGTAGTAACCCCGATGACGTATATCGAATTGATTTAAAAAGCGGAATTGCATCAAAAATAAGTACACCTGATCAAATATTTCCAATACGTCAGCCCATCCTACCTTCCGATAAATCTAAACTTATCTTTACAAATGCAGTAACAGGACGACTCTACGAATATGAGTTATAAACGATTCAAGAATCAAGCGATTGCTCTTGGCGTGATCGGTATGCTTTTCATCCTCACGGCGTCGATTTTTATCATTCGTGTTTTTTATTTCCGCGATACCCACTATCGTATTGGCAATGTCCCGCCTGAAATGATTAACGAACTCATTCCAAAGGATGTCCCCGTTTCTTCTCTCATCCCTCCCGCTATACGACTTTACGATCCATTGCGCTATGGCGGAGCAACCTCTGTCATCTCCATCATCGAATTTGGAGATTACGAGTGCGAATTTTGCAAGGCGATGCACGAGATTATCGCGAATACACTACCGATATATCACGGAACCGTCCGTTTCGTATTCCGCGATCTTCCAATTATTGATAAACACAGAAACGCGTTGGACGCCGCTGTTTTTGCACGATGCGCATCACAACAGGGTACGTTTTGGCCAGTGTACGACGCGCTTATGCTCAGTTCAACACTCAATGAACGAGTGTATCGTGAAATCATACAAAATTCAGATCTAGATAAAAATGAGATGGCAAATTGCCGTAGCAATCCTCAAATAACGGCGAGTATCCAACAAGACATTCAAGAAGCTCGCGCCGATGGGATCAAGGGCGTACCACTTTTCTTTATTGGGCGAACGGCATACGAAGGATACCTTACCGAAGAAGAACTACGCGATGCGATTCAATCGGCACTTTCATCGCTATGAACGTAAAAATCGGTTTTTTAATTCCCCTTCTTTTTTTTGCGATCCCGCAATCTCTTTCTGCGGAGACATGTTGCGCGTGCAAAGGACCATCGGAAGAAGTGTGTATCAATTTTCCGCAAGCGACCCTCAATGAAGTGGACTGCGGAGCTCTTCAAGAAAAAAGTAACAACGCGAACGTAAAAGTGCTTAACTGTTCTGATGCGTACGCGACAAATCTCTGCAAACCTGTCAGTAGCAATGGAAAGTGTGTAAACGGACCATTTAACGAAAGTGTGTACGCGCCAAAAGGATCCGGCACAAGCGCTTCAAAAAAAGCAGAGTCACAAACAGCGACAACATCAAACATCGTTCCTCCAACACTCAACGTTCCTATTCCCGGCTTAGAACTCGGTGTTCCGGTTCAACAAGGAAAATATCTAATCCTCCCTTTCTTATCACAATATATCAGTGCAGTGTACAGATACCTCACGGGGATTGCTGTTGTAACAGCAGCGATCATGGTTATGTACGGTGGCTTCAAATATATTGTCGCTTCGACAGGCGCGCAAGTTGAATCAGGTAAAAAAACAATCGTTGATGCCACGGTTGGACTTATTCTGATCCTAGGCGCGTACACTATTTTAAACACACTTAATCCCAACCTCTTAAAATTGGACGCAATAAAGGTAGAGGGTATTCGCCCTGACCCCATGTCATATCTAAGCGGTGGCCAAGACGCACGAAAAACGCTTGCGGAACTCGGTATTAATCCGAAGGACGATATACAACCAACAAATCTCACCATCCCACTTTCAAACGAAGAATGCCCAGGACGCGACCCGAGCTACAGAGAACCAGGGGATGCCCAATTTGAATATATCGGACGAATGAGTATTTCACGTCGTAACTACACGATTCAGTGCAACGGAAGACAATTGGATGAGAAAATAATCAATTTTTATCTTGGAGAGCAAAAACGAACCGGTATTCCAGCAGGAGTCATCATGGCTCAAATTGTTACGGAAGCAAGTCGTTGTGCTGTATTTGATTTAGCCGAAGGACGTGCCGGAAACATTTTTTATAATTATGGAGGCATCGGTTGTACGCAAGCTCAAGTCCCAAAGGATTCTTGCGCTCACGTCGCTTTTGTTGACGAAGGACCGTATTACGTAGACACAAAAAAACCGTACACAGGCGGTTTTTCGTGTACAAAACATAATGCGTCCATTTCAGAAAGTTGTGTGAGCATTTGCGTCAATAATACACGAAATTCTTTTACAAATTGCGGAAAAAATTGCTACCCACAAAAATCACACGTCTCCGTTGTGAAGGATGGTCGAGAAATCTGGATTCCGTCTGTCCAATGTAGTCGAAAATTCAATTCGCCCCAAGAATTTTTGAATGCTCATGCTGGTTTCGCTCGTTTTTGTCTCCCCTACAATGATAGTTCTATCAAATTCGCGTACTGCATTGGTGCAAGCACGTATGCCGGAGTCACAGGCGCAAAAGGACTCGTTCTTGCGATGATTATTGAACGAAATTGTTTGTGTGATCCAAAAACAGATTCACTCGGTTGCGAACGGAACAAAGTCCTCGAAGATAATTTAGCAAAAAACGTTTATGAAAAACGGAATCTTTACAATTACGTAAAATTTAATGAGGACAAAAAACGTATTCCTGATTACGAAAAGATCGTACAAGAACTCTTTGATTCCACAGAGGGAAACCTCGTGCCGAGAAAAAAAGGTGAACTCAATCCAATGGATGATGTATCCCCACCTGAATAAAACCCCATGATCACAAATCATTTTGCAAGATTCAAGGCTCTTTCTGGATCCATCTCGGTGATTGTATTTCTTTTTATTGGACTCTTTCCATCCACGGCGTCTGCCCTATGTTGTAAATGCATACGTGAGCAGGCTCCGGATAAAACACTTTGCCTCCAAACCGCGAAAAAAGCGTGTTCAGATATTGATCAAAAAAAACTTGGCGTTGTGTGCACAGGCGAACTTTCTGAAACGCAATGTCAATCAATAGATTCAAATGCAAGCGCGGTTTGTTTTGAAAATCCAGTTCAAGTCGATACGATTGAACAAATAAAAACAGAAGAGGAAGCGAAAACGGTGAAGACGATTACAACACCGACGCTGAACGTCCCTATTCCAGGTCTAGATTTTGCTGCAAAAATTGTTGAACGCGGTGGCTATATCGTATTTCCATTTCTTGCACAGTATGTCTACGCCGTATACAAATGGCTCCTCGGGGCTACGATTGTCGCTGCGGCAATCATGATCATGTACGGCGGTTTCAAATATCTTATGGCGTCAACCGGAGCAAAAGTGGAATCAGGAAAAAAAATTATTGTTGATGCGATCGTTGGAATTGTTCTTGTGTTTGGCGCCTACACCATTCTGCAGGTTGTAAATCCATCAGCACTCACCCCAAGTTCAATTCGTCTCCGCAATATTCCTTACCAAGCATACTTCGAGGAAGAGGAGGGAAATGATCCGGCGTCAGTTCAGGGTGGGACTGTCTCGATGCCTCCAGCTCCCGGCTCACAATCAACCGCAAATCTTTCTTTTAAACTTCCTGTCGCTGTGTGTAGCGGACTTGCGTGTAAGAGCCTTTGTGACGGATGCGCACCAAAAGCAGATCTTCCACCACCTCCGGCAAATATCGCCACATCAAAAGATTTGGTTGTCATTCCATCAAGCCCCGGACTTCAAGGAAGTGGCACCTTACGACCACAGGCGATGGAAGCTCTTGTCGCAGCCGGCAAGGTAGCTCAAGGCTGGCAAGGTGGACCATACATCATCAAAATTATTGATAGTACCCGTCCATTCCATGCACAGGTTACTATCGCCTGCAAAGCATTTTGTAATAACGAAGGTAATAAAGTTGGAGTTACAATTGCACAACCCGGCGGATCCAAACATGGATCTGGAATTGCCGTTGACATTGTTTTAATGCGCGGATCAAAAATGCTCACAACATGTTGCACAAGCAAAACACAAACAAAAACAATTTCGGAAGAAAATGGAAAAATACTTTTCGACATCATGTCTTCAGTGGGTTGGGTTCGACTGTGTAACGAAGCATGGCATTTCGAATGGGGAACGAAAGGCACGAGTTGCCGATGCGACAACTTCAAATGGCCTCCCAAGTGCTAAACCTCAATTAAATATAAAAAGCTTAGCTACCGGTGCCAGACCCCACGGGGTCTGGCACCGTGGGGTCTGGCACCAGGGTGCCATACGGTGTGGATAACTTTTCCCAATGTCCCACATCCGAGCGTGAAGATACGGCTTGGCACTCCTTTGCGCGCGTGGCAATCTTGAGGCATGCCAACTGTTACCCTTGTTTACACCTGCGCAAAATGCGACACGCAGTTTCCAAAGTGGACGGGAAGATGCACGTCGTGTGGCGAATGGGGTAGTGTTAAAAAAGAACCGGATCGTATCGATCATTCTGAGCGCGAGAATATCCCGCGCGCCACACCCGGAAAAACCGTCTCCTTTGCAACGCCATCCGCAACAAAAACCGCCACAACTGAACCAACCGGCTTTGCGCCATTCGACACCGTGATGGATGGTGGGATCACGCACGGCGCATCACTCCTCATCGCCGGACAACCAGGTATTGGAAAATCAACCCTCTTATCTCATGTGGGGCTTACAGTTGCTTTGCAAAAAAAACATGTTATCTACGTCACCGGCGAAGAAACACCAACGCAGATACGCCGACGACTTGAACGTATTCATAATCAAATTCCGGAATCATTCCACTTCCTTGACTGCACAGACACGGAAACCGTATGCGCAACAATCGAAGAAACAAAGCCTCAACTTGTCATCATCGACTCCATCCAATCCATGCGCCTTCGCGACATTGAAAGCGGTGGTGGATCGATCGGCCAAGTCAAAGCATCGTCTGCGCGTCTCACCGAAACCGCGCGTAAATCTGGGAGTACTCTTATTCTGGTTGGGCAGATCACAAAAGATGGTGCCATCGCTGGCCCACGCGTGCTTGAACATCTTGTTGATACTGTTCTCTTTTTTGAAGGCGATCGCAATCACCACTATCGCATTTTGCGTGTGCTTAAACATCGCTTTGGACCAACGGACGAGAGTGCTGTTCTCAACATGACAGAAAAAGGTCTCGAGGCTGTTGATGATATCTCCAGCGAACTGCTTCGCGATCGCGCAAAAGGCGTGGCCGGCTCAACCATCACATGCATTGTAGATGGCCATCGACCCATGTTGATCGAAATCCAAGCGCTCGTTTCCCCTGCCGGATACGCAACGCCAACGCGTAAAGTAACCGGAATCGATCTTTCGCGACTCGGAATCATCCTCGCCGTTCTTGCACGTCGCGCTGGGATCAACGTTGTTGATAAAGATGTATACGCAAACGCAGCAGGCGGGATTCAAGCCAAAACTCCGAGCGTCGACCTTGCTCTTGCGATTGCCATTGCAAGTGCCGTAAAGGACAAACCTCTTGATCCACGACTTGCTGTTTTCGGAGAAATCGGGCTCACAGGTGAACTTCGCCCCGTGCATCTACCTGACGCACGCCTCAAAGAACTCCAACGACTCGGCTTTCGACAAGTCCTTATTCCAAAAGGCCAACGCGTCAAAGCCCCAAAAGACCTCACACTCATCCAAGCCAACGAACTCCGAGAAGCGCTCCAAATGTTACATCTGATTTAATGCTAACGAGCTAGTAGCTGGTAGTTAGTAGCTCGTATATGGATTTGTTTCTTTGACACCCCCTGCGGTCCCCCTTGCCAAGGGGGACATTGTCTTAATGTATTCTTCAAAGAAGATTCTCTCCTTCGCAAGGGGAGATACAGAGGGGTGTCAGATTCATTCCACTTCCTTTTCCTTTCTCCCTTCCGTCATCTCGACTGAGGAGGTTCTGCGACGAATGGAGAGATCCCTTTATTTTGTCATCCCGAAAGCATTCGGGATCCCTTTTCTAGGGTTAGATCATTTTGAAGAGGGATCTCTCCACGACGGTCGAGATGACGGAAGATGAGGTCAGATGACGAATGGAGGTCGAGATGACAGGATAGGAAAGGAAAAGTTGAAGCGCGCCTCGATCTCCTGGATCTTGGATTAAATCCAGGATGACAGTAATAAATGAAAACCTCCCTCTATTCCCGATGCGCGCTTTTTCGAATGCGCTCTACTTCTGCTTTAAGTTCTGGATATTTGGTAAGAGATGGATCATTTAATATCATTTCCGTCGACGCGTCACGGGCTGACGTCATAATTCCAATATCATCCGGTCGCGCAGCTTGAAATACAACCTGCCCACTTTGCTCCGTTCCAAGCAGGTTCCCGGAACCTCGATGCTTTAAATCTTCTTCTGCAATAAGAAATCCATCATTTGTTTCTGCTAGTATTTGAAGACGCGAAACATTCGAAACACCTTGCGACATTGCAAGAAAACAAACAGACGGATAACGCGCACGACCCACGCGACCGCGTAATTGATGAAGCTGTGCCAATCCAAATCGCTCCGCGCCTTCCACCAACATCACGGTTGCACGCGGAATATCCACGCCAACTTCAACCACCGTCGTTGCGACGAGAACACTCACTCGACCCGCAGAAAAATCTCGCATCACATCGTCTCGCTCATCTGGCGACATCTTTCCATGAACCGATGCAATCGTCATTCCCTTAAGCGGACCTTCAGACAGTTGTTTCATTTCCGTCTGAACACTTCGCGCGCCAAGCGTATCGGAAGGATCAATCAAAGGACACACGATAAACGCACGATGCCCAGCCTCAATCTCTGAGCGAATTTTCGCATACGCCTGATCCCTCCCTTTTTCATCATGTACGATAATCGTTGCAACGGGCTGTCGGCCTTTTGGTTTTTGTCGAAGAACGGAAATATCTAAATCGCCCAACAACGTGAGTGCTAATGATCGAGGAATCGGCGTTGCGGTCATGGAAAGAAGATGCGGAACCAACCCATCTTCGCGCGACGAAACAAGAAGCGCTTCTCGTTGTGCAACACCGAATCGATGCTGTTCATCAACAATCGCAAGCGCGAGATCCGGTGGAGATTGTCCACGTTGAATCAATGCATGCGTTCCTACCAACACCACGCGACCGGCGCGAATGCGTTCTTTTGCTTCTGATACACTCAGTTCTTGCGTTTTCTTTCCTTCAGTAATCCATCGCATTTTCGAGGTCATAAGCAAAACCGGAATCCCGTGAGCCGAGAAAAATCGTTCAAATGTTGCCGCATGTTGCTTGGCGAGCAAATCGGTTGGCGCCATAAATGCAGATGACGCGCCAGAACGAAACACGAGCGCAGAGAGCATCATGCCAACCGCTGTCTTCCCCGCCCCAACGTCACCCTGCAGTAAACGTCGCATCGGTCGATTCTTCGCAATGTCCTGCACAGAAGCCCACACCGCTTTCTTTTGATCATCCGTCATTTGAAACGGTAAACTCATGGCAAATCGTTTTGCGAAATGCTCATCAAATGCCACCACTGGCGCACCCGCTATGTCTGCCTCCGTCCGAGCGCTATGCAATGCGAGTTGATACAAAAGCAGTTCCCCAAACGCAAAACGACGTCGACCTTTTTCCGCCTGTTGCTCAGATTCAGGACGATGAAGAAAATGGATTGCGTCAGAAAGTGATGTCAAAGATGCCTGCGTGCGAATTGTCTCAGGGATCGGATCCGGTACAACATCCAAATCGTCCACCGTTGCTTTCATTATTTTTCGAAGTGTTTTTTGCGTCACACCCGTTGTCAGCGGATACACGGGAGAGATTGTTCCGGCCGTCACTGTCTCATCCTCATCATCCCCATCTTCAACGATCGGTTCCCACAACGGATTCATCATGCCACGACCAAAACGGGGACGCTCCTCCAGCGTACCGGAAAGATAAATTTCATCACCCGGCTTCAATGTCTTTAACAACCATGGCTGATTAAACCACGTAATACGAAGCGAACCTGACTCATCTGACACGCGCGCCTGAATCATCACAAACCCCAGACGACGGATGGGAACGCGACGAATGTCATCCACGGAAACGCGAATCGTGACCGGTTCTTGAACAACAAGCTCTGCAATCGGTGCCAATTTGGAAAAATCATCATACCGACGGGGGAAGATGGTAAGCAAATTTCCAACGGTTTCCATCCCCAATTTCGAAATGACCCGCCGTTCGTGTGGCGTAAGACCATGAATAAAACTGACCGGATCATTCCACCCAACCATCCCCCCATCGTACAAATGGCGGGCAAGAAGAGCAACCACGTTGACAGACCTGTATTATTTTGTGATTCTTAGCCGTCCATACGCATTTGGCGTATGAAAATGTTCCTTTCAAACAAGTGAGGTGTCATGACCGAACACACAGAAAGATACAATCAACTCAGCGTTTTCTCCGGCACTCGAATGCCGGTACTCTCTGACGAGGAACTCGCTCTCCTTTTGGAAGAGTCAAAATGCCTTGATCTAGATCGACGAAGGAAAGCTCTCGAGAAAATCGTCTTTTCCAATATTGGAATTATTGTCAAAAAGGCAATGCCCTTTTGCGGAAATAATATTTCGCTCAGAGATCTTGTCCCTACAGGAATACTGGTCCTCCTCGAAAAAGTCATCCCGCGTTACGATCCAACGATAGCGAAGTTCAGTACATATGCCACGCACTGGCTCCTGAACTCATTTCATCGCCTACGTATCACAGAGTCACATGGCCCCGGGGTTCATCTATCGTCTGGGTTCAGAGAAAAATTAAACTCCGTACGAAAAGCGGAATCATTTCTTCGCAATCGCTCACCTCGGCCAACACCGGAAGACATTGTGAGCCACTTAAAAATACACGGCTCAGAAAAAGCAAAAGGGCTCACAGTCCAAGGAGTGGAACATTTTCTCGCTGATACGAGTACGCACGCGGTGTCGTTCGATAGTCGTCTTTCGCAGGAAGGAATCTTGACGCTCTATGACGTCACGGAAGATCGAAATGCGGGAACACCGGAGGAAATTCTCACGATAAAGCAAGAAGTCGAGTTCTGGGTGAAGCGACTGTACGACGAAATCGATCGGCTTAGTGATCGGAATTCGGATATTCTAAACGCTCGCTACGGCCTACAAGATTCGCCCCCGAGGAAACTTCAAGAAATCGCGGATGAACTGAAGGTCTCGATACAACGAGTCCAACAGATGGAAGATCGGGCCATCCACCTCATCGCGAAACGGTGTCAGCTTCCAAAGGCTGGTGTTCAAGCGATACTTTCTTTCGTTCGAGACTTCAACACTCAATCGAACGAATAATGCACACACGGTTCATAAACCAAACTCGGCTCAAAACGACAGTCGCACACTCGCGACTGTCTTTTTTTATTTCAAATCAATTTTTTTACAAAAAATCCCACTTTCTAGCAGGATTTTTTTGTATGGCGGAGAGGGAGGGATTCGAACCCTCGGTACCCGTGAGGGTACTCCAGTTTTCAAGACTGGCACATTCGACCACTCTGTCACCTCTCCGTGTCATTTACTGGTTTATCCAGCTTCTTTTTTATCTGTCTCCTTCCTTGACCTGTTTTATAGAATCGTTCCGTTTTCTCCGCACAAACCTTCGTCATGTGCGCTTCATAATACACCAATTTCCAAGGTCTATATGCTTTTGTTGATTTTACCGCGCCTCTATGATGAGACGTCATCCTCTGACGAAGATCGGCCGTTGAACCAACTTAAAATCTATTGAATTCCACACTTTCTAAGATATAGACATAGTGCATATCAGTTTTTCCACCCATCTCCGTAGGAGTGGGCGGATCCCCTCACGCCGAAACGGCGATGAGAGGACAAGACTGGCACATTCGACCACTCTGTCACCTCTCCAAATCTATTTTTTATCGAACGGCGCAACCATATCAAAAAATCCGCCCAAAATCAAGCCCCTTGTTGATTCACCCATATAATTAATACGTGATATACTTCTCGTATGCCCTATAGCGAACAACTTCGCGAGGAAATCATCAAAGCGCAAGATGATTTTGTTTGGGAGTCCCATGCCTGGGAATTCTATGAGCGAGGGGCGCGTTGGTATCTCGCAATGAGTGTTGTTGCGGTTGTCTTTGTTGTATCCGCAGTTGCAACAAGCAATTTTCTATTCGCATTCTTCATCCTTCTTACACCCTTTATCCTTGTTCTTTCTGGCCACAAAGAACCACACCGAATGCTTGTTCAGATCGGTCCGAATGGTGTTGTCGTGGATGGACGGTTGTACGAATACAAAGATATTCACAAATTCGCAATCGTTTATCACCCGCCGGAAACAAAACTACTCTACGTTTACACAAACAGCGTTCTTGCACCCCGTATCAGAATCTCACTTGAAGATGAGGATCCCGTCTCACTCCGCGACTATCTAACCCATTATCTTGAGGAGAATCTCCACTTGCAGGAAGAGCATTTATCTGATATCCTCGCGCGGATCCTACGTTTGTAATAAAAGGATTTTTCGCGGCCGTAGCTCAGCTGGATAGAGCGCTTCCCTGCGAAGGAAGAGGTCGGACGTTCAAATCGTCCCGGTCGCACCATCAAGAAGAACTCACCATAAGGTGAGTTTTTTGTTTTTTATCCAACACCATTTTTATCCAACACCTTGATAAAGGACGGGGAATCTGTTATCTTTTCAACGCTTCTTACACATACCTGGAGAGGTACCCAAGAGGCTTAAGGGGACGGTTTGCTAAATCGTTAGGCTGTGAAAACGGCGCGAGGGTTCGAATCCCTCCCTCTCCGCCA
>JANLIO010000013.1 GCA_024654265.1 bacterium
CGCCCTGTCTCCGCATTCACCAAAATATCTCCACTTATGTTTGTTGAAAATGAGCCGACGACCTCAACTTCCGTTGATGACCCTGCGCCAAGATTTCCAATTTCAAATTCCAGCATTCGATTATCGATCACTTCATTCACCAGATCTGTTTTGCCGGTTGCACTTTCAACTGTAAATCCGACTGGGAGCTCAATTCGTGAAACAAGATTTTCGAGTTCCTTATCACCATTATTTTGCACAAAATATGCCATTAAGACACGATCACCTGGAAGAACCTTTTCCGGAACCCGCAGTTCTCCCTCAAGAACGCTTTCCGAATAAACAAGAACAGCGGTTACCAGAGTTTCAAAATCACTATTAAAAGAAGCTGGCCGATATGTTCCAACAACTTGAATCGCGCTCGTTGTTCCAAGCGCCCCCATAAATGTTCCACGAACCTCAACCGTGCCTTCCGCGCCAATATGTAACGAACCTAGTCGCCACGTTGATTCCCCCTCTGTTGGCATAGGCTCGCGAGCTTCAACGATAAAATCCGAAGGAAACGTAATTCGAAGCTCTGTTTGCGCTAATGGCTCGGACGTTTGATTCTTGTAGTGAATAATATATGTTGTCTCTTTTCCAACCGAAACGTTTTCCGGTCCTTCAATTGATATCTGGAGTGCGTCGCCGGAAAATCCACGGAATGGCTTTGTAAGCGTCACGTACAATGCTGACACGCCAACAACACTTACAATAAAAAGAAGTGAAGTAATGAGGGTAATTGTCCACCAACGCGAGCGAGCCGGATTAATTCGAGACAGATCCGGCATCTCTCCAGACTCGTCTTGATAAATCGCCGTTAGACTTTTTTCGATATCATCCTCCTTTTTTTCATCCTTAAAATTATTCGCGCCAGTAGAGACGTTGCGTTTTTTAGAAAAACGTTTTTTTATTTTTTTAATCATGTGTAGGTATGCGGAAAAGCCCAGCAGATACGTGATCGCGATCCCACGATCCTTCAAACACAGCGGAACCAACTCGAGGAATAACGCCACTCGACCACCCAAGCTCCCACTCGGCCGGATATCGAATCTCAGAAACAATACTCCGTTCTGTTTTTCCGGATTGGCTTGTAAGAAGAAGAAGATACGCGAGCTCATCAGATGATTGAGCCGTAAGTTGCGCTTCTCCATTTGAGATACGCCGTGACAATTCTTGGATGGTAAATGGAAGTCGATATCGGAATGTCACTGTTTGCGATGCACCCGGATCAAGTTGAAGCCATCCTCCAAAAACAGTTCGTGATCCATCAAGCGAAATATCCGCACCGCTTGGATGCGTTGTCATCGTTGATTCAACTGATGCAATGTCAACGTCTTTTGTGAGATATGATTCCGGCGTATCAAACAAGTTCGCAGGAGGTCGATCAAACCCATTTGCCGACAACAGCTGACTTCCTCGCGGGACATATACGCGCAAATAGGAAACATTGCGAACGCCACTAAATAGATCTCCTTTTACTCCCGTGTGGCTTCTTGTAAGAATAACCGTATCGATAATACTGCCATCTGCTGAAATTTCAGCGATGTGTTTGACGTTTTCATCAATCACACCGTCTGTTTTTTGCCCTGCAATATTTGCCTCAATGATAGAAAGCGCGTCTCCTTCTGTTCCTTTCATTCTCCCGTTCCAACCCAACGACTCTGCAAATCCCTCTTCCTCTTCATTAGAGAAATACACTTGAACATCTTTTGTCGTCAATCCTTCCGAAAGGAGCGTCGCGACACGCAACCAATCATCTTTTGGTAATAATTTCATTCGATCAACAAGTGCAACACCAAGATCTCCAACAAATTTCTTTGGCGTATTTGCCTCACGGTCGTAATCTAACTCAACCTGTGTTTGCGTTTCAAGAAGAAAATTATCTGACGAAATTGTCTTCTTGTATTCTGGAAGATCAATTGGCCCGGTGATATCAAGAATATGCTCGATAAAAGACGCATTCACGGCAACAATGCCATCCAACGTCGGCTGACCCGCACGACTCCAAAACCACTCGATCTTTTTTGCTGAAGCTGGAAAATCAGGTGACCAGTTTGAATCTTGAAATTCCCATCGTGCGTTAATCAATTGAAGTGGCTTTGGCGCTGAAACATTTTCCAAAAGCTGACCCTGCAAATCATACGTCCCGCCAGGTGGAACCGTAATCTTTTTCAACTCACCTTGGCTCACCGTAATTTCAGCAACGGAACCCATGAAACCGCCCGTCGGACGAAGTTCTGTTTGATTTTGAAATACGAGAAGATAGGTACGAGTTTCATTTTTCCCAAAAAAGACAGCTAATCGTTTTGCCAATGTCCTGATTTCATCAAACGATGAACGAGCATCATCCAATTGTTCACGCATTTGGATAAACGTATCCCGTGTTTCTTCGGGTAAAATATCCGGATCAACGGAATCCGCCGCTTCAGTTGCATCATCCAAAAGCGGGAGGATCCCTTCTGCATACGCAGATAAAAGTTCAAATCGTTCATCCGTATGTCGCGTTGGATCCTCAAACATCTTTTCAATTCCACGCGCAAATAATCGTCCTGCTTCAGATGTTTTTTCTCCAACCTCCAAGAGCGCACGTGCCGCACGGTATTGATTCGGAACGAAGGTCGCGATACCAAGAGCCAATGCACCTGAATCCGTGAGTAACGCATCCGCCTCATGAAATCGATCCGATGCCTTTTGAAATGACACTCGAACATCACCCGCGGTATTTGAATCTCGAATTGCGAATAAATCGGATAACGCTTCTTTCCCGGCCGTTTCTGCTGCGCCTTTTGTGTAGGAAGCAGATCGGTACGCAACCAATGCATGCGCCGGCAATGTCACAATAATGATTAATGCTAAAAATCCGCTAACCGCTCGAATTGGCTGAAGTTTTGGTAAATCAACATATGTGATCACATCCTTCACCTCATTCGCAACTCGCGTTTCGATTCGTTCAACCCGATGAAAAAGAGAGACAACGGCACTTCCCATTGAAGCAAACGTTGAGTTCAGTCGCTCAAGCGGGCCATAGACATGACGAAAAGACATTGCAAAAACCGGATGCGTGAACTGATCAGAAACCCAATACGGGTCATACTGATCCAAAACAAGATCATGCACCAACGAACCAAAAATATCGGGAGATGCATATGATGCTTCGCGCTCTTCCCAATCCGGCACATATTCATCCGTAAGACGATCCACCCGATGGCGCGGTGTGCTCAATGCAATTTCTCGTAACGAAAGAACATGTTCACTCTTTGATCGTGATTCCGTCACTGTGACCGTAATTTCTTTTTTTGATGGTGGCTGACGTACAAGTGACTGAATATGCGCCGTGTCCATCTCAAGAATCGAATCCGTTACCGCAACGTCTGATACGGATTCAAAAAATATCGAGGGTTCAGTCCGCGCGTATGTTCGATGGCGAATTCGTTTTGCACGTTTTCGAACTCCTTCCGGAGTAACCATTGTTACTCCATCTTGTTCAATAACACGACGCATTGCGTCTTCGAATGAAAGTGTATGTGGTTTCCTCCTTACTGTCATGACATTGCGTCGATATACGCCTGGAGAGTTTGCTCAGCCGTCTTTTTCCAATCATGGCGAACCGAAAGAGCCGGCAGTGCTTTTTCCACCCGTTGTCGAGCTTCGCCAGGGTTACGAAGAACTCGATCTATCGCACGAAGTATATCAATTTTTGAGCCAGGCTGAAAGTAAAAAACACCGTCTTCCCCAAGAACCTCTGGCAATGCAGCTGATCGCGAAACAATAACCGGACACCCGGCTTGCATTGCCTCAAGTGGAGGAAGTCCAAAACCCTCGAACTGCGATGGAAAAACAAATGCAACCGCCTCATGATACAACGTGGCGAGCTTTTCATCAGAGACAAAACCGAGGAACTCTACACGCGTGAGTCCGCGTTTTTGCGCGTCATGCTTTACCCGTTGCATAAAAACATCTTCCTCACCAGCGATTTTAAGTTCAAGTGTCGGGTTTCTCATTTCAATCTCCTCCCACGCATCAATTAAAAAATCCAAACCCTTGTGTGGGTATGCTGAACCAACATACAACAAAAATTGAGTACGCGGTGGCTTCCCATAATCATACGCGACAGGACGAACGCTCCGCATCATTCCCTCCCCTGTGACAAGAATCTTGTCTGCATTTTTTGGATAAAAATGTGCAACATCATCTGACGTGAACTGCGTTGGAACTAAGATACGTTTTGCTCGACGTACTGCCATTTCAAGAACCACGCGATATCCAACACGTTTTATCATTGCGATAAAAGCAGACCGCGTCGAAACACGCGCGCTCCGAGGAATGTGACGAAGGAGCAAATCGTGAATCGTGACAACAAACGGGCCGGAAGTAAAAACCGGAACATTCCAATGCGGAATATGAATCACGTCCGCATGAAGTCCCCGAAAAAGGGCTGGCATTGAAATCTGTTCATGAATGCCATACCACGGAACATCGGCAACCACTGTTTGAACAGAAGGATGAGTACCAAATGGATGAATAGGATGGCGGGTCACAAGGACATACTCATGCTCGGGCGCAATCTCCAAAAGAGCTCGGATAAGCTCCTCAACATATCGACCAATCCCACGTGTTGCGCGAGGGGTCATCATTCGCGCATCAATACCGATTCTCATATAACGAGATTACGTTGACACCCACCGATTGACAAGAGGCAAAAAAAGGTTCATGGTGTTTTCTGAACCTTTTATAAAAGGAGGTCTCGATGCCAAAACTTGAACTCGGGTTCTTTGGGAAGGGTGTCGTCTACGTTCCACCAACCGAACGACTTCTCACCCCGCGTACTGAAACGTCGTATGACGAATACATACAAGTTGGTTGCGCACTTCGAAATGTTGAAATCGCGTCTGCGTTTGTCGCCTGCCCACCGCGAATACTATCCGTATTCACACGGATCACGTTTCAGAATCTTCCGTATCGCATTTGGCCTTTTTGGGCTCGACATGTTTCTGCACGTATAAACTTCGAGAACTTCGACGGTTGGCCGGCACGATTGAGCATCTTTGGATCTGACGGCTGTACGACTTGGGCGGAACCTATCAGGGACCATGAAGTACTCGGTCCGTTTTCTTCGGTCTCGATTGCACTCACCGCTCGCAGATATCATATTCGAAATATGACAATCCGACTCTCAGCTGAACAAGGATCTCCAAAATTCAGCAGGGAGTTTAAAAATATCCCTGTTACGTATCCATCAAAACAATAAACCTCTCTGCCCCACTTGCGCAGAGAGTTTTTTTTTATCGACCACCTCCCGACTTGCACATACCGTGCGTGCCCGCCTCAAAAATTGATCCAATTTCCGCGCCTTGGAGAACTCGACTCGAAGTAATGACTTCATCAATCCATCCGCTCCAAAATGCTTGCGCACCATTCAAATTTTGACTAGGTCCCTTTGCGCCAATGCGTACGGGAGCCGTTCCATTAAAAATGGTATACACCGACTCTCCTGCAATCGTGACATCCGTTTCTCGAACTCCATTAATGTATACGGCGATATCTTGTGTTTCTGAATTAAACACCGCGACAACGTGTGACCAAACACCGGTAAAAATAACAGGCTTTACTGTCTTCAAAGTCCGCGCCACGACCGGCCCCTCATACACGTCAAATCGCAATCGCCCATGCTCGAATGAAGATAGCAACCAGCTAGACTGGGTATCGTACGGTGTATCCTTCGATAGTATGGTAGCCATAGAGCTCCCTAATGAATCCGGCTTCACCCACGCACCGACTGTAATGGCAGATAAAAAGTATCCCATCGAATTCGATGAAACCACAACATCATTCACACCATCAAATTGGAATGCGTTCCCAACCTTTCCCGAAGCAAGCCCAACACCCCCTTGCATGTCCGCATCTTCGTGGGCCATGCGATCCGTTACAACTCCTGCATTTGTTAAATCTGCATCCCACCAATTCAATAAACCAACCGGCGGAGTGATGCACGAACTCCCAACCTTGCACGTTCCACGAACTCCGGCCTGAACAATTGATTGAATTTCTGAATCTGAAAGAACGCGATTATATATCTTTATTTCATCGATGTACGCCGGTGCTTGCGAAACGAAACCCACACGATCTCTTCCAATCGTTAAAGGTTCGGAGCTATCAAAAATCGAAACAACGTCGTCGCCTTTCTTTGCGATGGATCCAGAAATTGATTGACCATTTATAAGAATCTTTTGCTCATGTGATTTTGTGTTGTATGTCGCCGCAACGTGAGTCCATGTACTTTTCAAAAGAACATTACCAACACTTAGATCAATATAATTTGATTCATTTTCATATACTCGAAAAATCAATCCTCCACCGGGTGTTGCCATAAAAAACCAACTCGGTTCTTCTGTAAACGCACCTTTTGCAACGATGATTCGATTATCGTCCATCGCTTCAATACGGATCCATGCTTCAACCGTCAACTCATTGTCTGTAAACTCTGCTCGATTTGGGGCAGTAATGATTCCGTTTGGTCCAAAAAATGAAAAAGCATTCCCTACTTTTCCGGGCTTCATTGCCACGTCACCCTCGAGCGTTGCGTCAGCGCCATCCGCAATATCAATCGCAAGGTTTACCTGCAAACTGTCTGCGTCCCACCAGCTTACCAATCCACCCACTCGATTTACACATACATCTGTTGAAAGAGTTGCTGTTATTTTTGTTTGAAAACGAAAAAAACCAAAACCATACCCAATACCGAATGTCGCGATCAACATAGAAACGACCAGAACAACCGTGTGCGTTTGAATCTTCACACGAGTCTTTGTTTTGGATTTCTTCGTTCTCATATTTTATTTTTTCAATTTCCTTCCCGTCCAATCCTCAACGACCTCTCGAATATCAGATACACGAACTCGTGCGGAAGACATCTTTTTCGCTGCTTTCACATACACGGTGTCCAACTCGTTTCGAACGCTTTCAATCCGATCCATCACGCCATCAAGATCAACGTCGGGAATAATTCCTTTTAATTTTTTCAAATGAGCAATTTCCAAATCTAATTCTCGTTTTCCTTTTGAAAGACCCGCCTTTCGGCTTAACAATACGGAACGAGAAGGTTTTTTTGCAACTCCGTTTTCACCGACTTCAGCTTGCATCGCTACTTTTGCTCCGGCTTCATCCAAAATATCGATTGCCTTATCAGGTAGAAAACGTTCCGAAATTTTCGAAGAGAGAGTTACCGCGGCTTTCACTGCTTCCGGATCATACGTAACGCCGTGATACTGCCCATAGATGGATTTGATTCCTTTCAAAATATGAAGCGTATCTTTTTCCGATGGCTCAGCGACATTCACGGGCTGAAGACGACGATTTAACGCGTCATCCGGTTTTATATTTATTTCATATTCCTTATTTGTGGTTGCCCCGATCATCTGCAAATCACCA
>JANLIO010000020.1 GCA_024654265.1 bacterium
TGGAAATCTTGGCGCAGGGTCATCAACGGAAGTTGAGGTCGTCGGCTCATTTTCAACAAACATAAGTGGAGATATTTTGGTGAATGCGGAGACAGGGCGTAAAAATGTATCAGACCTTTTTTTGCCGGCTGAAAAAAGCGAAGCAACGACAACGGTTCTTGCGGGTGATCTCTCGCTTCGACTTGTCGCAAATGGTGAGGACACAGAGTTGAAGACAGCATATGGAAGTTTGCTTCGTTTTGCGGTTCGTTACGAAAATACGTCAACCGAAGATTTAGACGATGTGACGCTTCGATTGATTTTGGAACCGGAAGATACAAAATGTTCTGGTTTGTGTACCGTGGACTGGAAGACATATTCGGACACGGCGACCGGAACACCGAGGGCAAATGTCGTTCAGTGGGATGGTGATGACGTAGCGGGGCTATCACGTTTAATTCCGCGCGAAGAAGGCGGGATCGATATTTCAGTAGATGCTCTTCCTGTTGATGACGGCGTGAGCGGTTTAGCGTTTCGTGCGTATTTAGAAGCGCATGTTGGAAAGATCGGAAACACAGTCGTGAATCGTGTTGTGAAATCATCGCCAATCCGAATACGGTATGTTTCTGACGCATCATTCTTGTCTGAGGCGCGATATTTTTTGGATGAAGGTGCGCCAGTCGGAAGTGGCCCATTGCCACCTATCGTGAATGAAAAGACAACGTATCGAATTGAATGGGTTATCTCCAAGTCGTTCCATGATTTAACAGATCTTAAAATTCACGCGCCTCTATCCAAGATCGGAGCATGGGCGGGAGACACGAATGTAAACGCCGGTGTTCTTCAATACGATGACACGACACGTGAGGTGACGTGGTCATTGAATCGAATGCCGGAAGATGTTTCAGAAGTACGTGCAACATTTGATGTGACGATTACACCGTCTTCTGCAGACGTGAATCGATTCGCAAAAATTCTTGGAGAAGCGCGATTTGAGGCAAAAGATACAACGTCGGATTATTCGATTATTCAAATTCAGCCCGAGATTACATCGGATTTGCATAATGATGATTACGCGGATGGGAAGGGAGTTGTTCGAGATCAGGAATAAAAAAAAGACCGTGTCGAGATGTGAATCATCGACACGGTCGGAGAAGCGTCGGTCGCACCATGAGACCATCTCTCACTTCCACCGGCCTCGAGGGGGATCGAAGCCGGTTTCTGAGATGAAAGACACATAGCGCGACCGACAGGACTTATCGTCACGGAAAATGAATAGTTTGTCAAGAGTATGTAAATCAAAAAGCCCTCGTTTAAGAGGACTTTTTGTATGGTGCGTCCCGAGGGGCTCGAACCCCCGACCTCGTGGTTCGAAGCCACGCGCTCTATCCAGCTGAGCTAGGGACGCAAGAGGCCAAAAAATAACACATTTTTAAGCCTTCGTCAATCACATTACCACTTTTTTGCTTTTATTCCTGCTTCGGCTGCGGAAATTTGCGCCTCTTGTTTTGAGGTTCCTTTGCCAACGGCGATCATTTCCTTCTCTAAATAGACACCAACGGTAAATTCCTTTTGATGGTCCGGTCCGGATTCTTCGAGAACTTTATATGATGGTGTGACACCTAATTTTTCCTGGGCTGTTTCTTGGAATTTACTTTTTGGATCAATATAGAGTTTGTCTTTCAAAATAATATCTAAGCGAGACAAGATGTATGCATCGATAAATTTTTTCGCCGCTTTTGTTCTTCCGTCAAGATAAATCGCACCGATCAAAGCTTCCATCGCATTTGCCAGAATGTACATTCGCGCTTTTGATTTTTCATCTCTTGCTTCTCCTTTTGAGAGGAGGAGAAACTCTTCAAACCCTAATTCATCTCCAATATCAGCAAGCGTTTTTGCATTTACGAGAGCACTTCGCCATGCTGTGAGTTCTCCTTCTGGATTGTTGTAATGTGTGTATAAATGTTCCGTGACAATGATTTCAAGCACAGCATCACCCAAGAACTCGAGCCGTTCATTGTGCGCTGAATTAAAATCAGCGTGCTCATTCAGATACGACCGATGCGTCATAGCCTGGATGAGGAGAGACTGATCTTTAAATGTGTAGTTCAGTCTTTTTTCAAGTGGTGTAATGTCTTGTAGGATATTTGAGGTCATACATTTGACGTGTACCTCGCATCTCGCATCTCGAAAAAAGAAATTTCGAGATCGGAGCTACGGATTACGGGTTATGATTTTTTAAGCTTTTTTTTCTGGTTTTTCGCTAACAATCCCTTTTTCTTCTTTTGGTTTATCGGCTTCCTTCACAACGCCTTTTTCGATTTGTGAGCGATACACAGCACCGAGAACACCATTCACGAATTTACCGGATGATTCGCCTCCGAATGTTTTTGCGACTTCGATAGCCTCGTTAATTGCAACTTTTGAAGGGATGTCTGTATTCCACATGAGTTCAAATACTCCCATGCGAAGAACGTTCCGATCAACAGTTGTTATTTTATCCAAGGGCCAATCTGGTGCAAATACGGTAATAATTTTATCAATGTCTTTGCGATGTTCAAGAATTCCATTTACGATTATTCGATAAAAATCTTTTTCCTCAAGTTGAGGGGCGATCTCAATAAGATTTCGTTCTAGGATTTCCAATGGATCGTGTTTGCCATCAAAAAAATCCCACTCATAGAGTGTTTGGAGGGCAAGTGTGCGTGCGAGATGACGCTGTGACATAAGGTGCGAAAAGGGCGTTTAGATTGGAGCGAATTATGCGTGATTGTGACCAGTATGATCTTTCTTCGCGGGTTTTACTTTGCTTTTTGTAAGCTTGTTAAGCAGGCGACTTCCACCCTTAATATGGATCGGATTCCCGTTATATTCTGTTGCACCAGGTGCAGCTTGGTGCGGTCGGTGAAGAACGCCGGCTTTGTCTTTTGTGATCATTTGCGCCTTAAGTGCCAAGTGAGACGCGCCACGGCCTTTACTGGAAGATGTCCGTCGTTGTGTAGGTGTTGCCATAGGATAGTGTTTATACACACAAAGATACGTGAAAAGTCGTTATTTGGCAAGATATTTTCTCAAAAGAGCAATTTCCCGTTGTCTTTTTCATATTCACATGATAACATCGCGTCAATTCTATGAAATATACCAATCTTGAAAAAACACTTATTTTGATCAAACCGGACGGAGTTCAGCGTGGTTTAATCGGTGAAATTGTTGGGCGATTAGAGCGAGCTGGGTTAAAAATGACAGCTTTAAAGATGGTTCACGCATCTCGTGAGGATGTGGACCGACATTATGCCCTTACTGAGGAATGGATGAAGGGCGTTTTTGAAAAAGCAAAAGCAAAATATGAAGCTGAAGGTCAGCCGTTTGATTATGCGGACCACATTGCTTACGGAACAGAAATTAAAAATGGATTAATTAATTTCTTGAAGTCAGCGCCAATTATCGCCATGGTTGTTGAAGGGGAGAAGTGCGTTTCATTGGTACGTAAGCTTGTTGGCGCAACAGAACCAGCATCGTCTGCTCCGGGAACAATTCGTGGAGATCTTTCGCACGACACGTACGCACTTTCAAACGCTCAGAATCGGCCAATTCGTAACCTGATTCATGCCTCTGGAACAGTGGAAGAAGCAGAAAATGAAATAAAGATTTGGTTTACAGATACTGAATTGTATAAATACGAGCATGTGAACGATCGTGTCCAATACGATCCAACGTGGTTTCTTTCGTAAGAACATCAAAAACGAGCTTCCTGCTCGTTTTTTGATTTTATGAATCTTGCTTGACGCGTTGATTTTTGGACGGCACAATGAAATGGAGTCCGGTGTAATCGGAATGAGATTTCGGCCAAATGAGGATTTTGGGAAACCGGTCCCCTGTTGTTCCTTGGAGCAACATGATCGTCCCGCAGCATTGTCAGTCGCGAATTGTCGGATAGATGGTTTTTACTGTCTCGCTCGCAAATCACGACGGAGTCTGCACGAATATCGTGCGGATACAGCTCACCTGCCACAAGATCCGAGATCTCACCGATTCCACCGGACTTTTTTGTTTGATAAAAAAGAGCAGATCCATTTTGCAGGCGCAACTTTAACCAAGGCTTGATTTAATCCCCATTTTCTGTTTTTATATCTCGGCACCTACAAAGAAAGGAGAACAAATTGGCTAAGTTTTTTGACAATGCGGTATGTGACCCGATTTTGTCTCGTATCCCAAGGTGGGTTCACCCAAACCATCTCACGATCACGAGAGCGCTTCTTCTTGTCCCGCTCGTGCTCGCATCATCGGTGCTTTCCTTGCTCTCAAGAGCATCGGCAATTCCTTTCGCCCTGATGACGATCGTGTTCATTTCGTCGATGTGTGACCTATTCGATGGACCGCTTGCTCGATTTCGTGGCGTTGAGTCCAACGACGGAGGGATGCTCGATACGGTCTGTGACAAGATTTTCATTCTCGGTGCTCTTTGGTCGGTCTGTATCAGAAGCGTGGCATTTTGGCAGATCGTTCTCGTAACGGTGATCGAGGTCTTACTCATGGCTGTTCGGCTTGTGAAGCCCAGTAAACCGGGTTCAACGTTCGCAAAAGCCCCAGGAGCCGTGAAAGTCTGGCTACAGAGTATCGGGATCCTGGTTGCCCTTACAGAGTCTGGGTGGTCGAAGGTTGTATCGCCCTTTATTTTTGTGGGCGCAATAATAGCAGGGGTTCTTTCACTTGTTTTTCATCTTCGCGACTTTTCCGGCTCAACGGAACGCGCATAACCTCATTCCGGAAGACGGTTGCCATCCTTGGCGCCGTTTTTTTTCATCCCCAGCCTGACACTTGACAATCTTTTAGCATTCTTGCGCTTTTCGCGAACATCTCCCATACTATCAACATCTAATTCTTAGTTTTGTTTAATCATATGGCAAAAAAGATGACCAAGTCACAACTCCTCGAAGTGCTCGCCGAGAAAACAGGCAACACCAAGAAAGATGTTGCAACGTTTTTAGAGACAATTGCGGAAACCGCTTATAAATATACGAAAGAGAATGGTGAGTTTACGCTCCCTGGTATTGGGAAGCTCGTAAAGAAACACCGTGCAGCTCGTATGGGTCGAAACCCAGCAACAGGTGAACAGATCCAAATTGGTGCAAAGACAGTCGTGAAGTTCCGCGTTGCAAAGGCAGCGAAGGATTCAATTTTGTAATTCGAGAAAACGTGATCAATTTTAAATTGATCAGGAAACCGCTGGCAAATGCCGGCGGTTTTGTTATTATCCATGTGAGAAAAAAATATCCAAACAAGATTCCACATTCCACATCTCCTTTGATTCTGGATCCCCGGATTAAACCCGAGGATGACAGATATATTCCAAATTCCCTATATGTCCCTCCTCATTGCAACCTGCGGTCCAACGGCAATCGGTAAAACAACACAGATGCAACATCTGATAGATACGTACCCCGAGACATTCACCGTGGTACTGAGCGTAACGACAAGGCCTCAACGCGACGCGGATGATGATCGGTGGTATCGATTCATAAGTCGTTCAGAGGCGGATCGTATGGAGACGACGGATATTATTACAAAAATCGAATTTCGGGGAGAAATTTATTTTATATTGCGATCAGAAATGGATCTGGCGTTGCAACGGAAGCCGATTGCTTTGATGGCGATTCTCCCGGATGTCATTTTAGAAATGCGCAAACGTTGGATTCCGCATTCTTTGGTTTGTTGCAAGATCGGAGATGAAGATGGGTATCGATCTCGTTTA
>JANLIO010000022.1 GCA_024654265.1 bacterium
ATCAAATTGATCCTGCGAAGATTTTTGTGACATTAAATGGAATCGATCATGATCGATATCGCCCAATGGAACATCGCTCTGAGATTGATGAGCGTCTTGAGCGATACAGCGTAGCAAAACCATATTTTATTACTGTGGGGAGATTGGAATCAAAAAAGAATATTGTAAATTTGATTCGCGCGTTTACTCTCTTCAAGCAACGCGCAGGAGCCGGTGATCCGTATGCGTTGGTTCTTGTTGGAATGCCGGGTTTTGGATATGAAGAAATTAAGAAGGAGATTGCACGTTCATCAGCACGAGATTTCATTTTTGAACTTGGGTATGTTCCTGAATCTGATCTTCCCGCGCTTATCAATGCATCTGACGCATTGATTCATCCGTCGTGGTATGAGGGTTTTGGTATACCTCCGATTTTGGCGATGGCGTGCGGATGTCCTGTTATTTCATCCTCTGCTGGAAGTCTTCCGGAAGTGATTGGGGAAGGGAATGCGCTCTTTTTTCCACCGCAGGATGTACCGGCGCTCGCAAATGAAATGGCAACGTTGATTCAGGATCGGCATTTTGCGGAGCAACTTCGTACACGAGGTATTGAGCATTCGGCGACGTTCGCATGGTCACGAACAGCAAAGCAGACACGGGACATTCTGGTTGGAAAATAACGAGGGGGATATGATTGAAAAATTGCGGAAAGATTTGGAGGAAATTGGATTAGGGGAAAAAGAAGCGCGCGTGTATCTCGCGTTGCTTGAACATGGGACGCTTCGACCGCACCAAATTTCTCAGTATTCGGGTGTCAATCGATCAACGGCATATCTTACATTGGATTCCTTGCAAAAAAGAGGAATTGTTTCGTGTGGAGATCATGATGGCGCAAAATGTTACATCGCAGAATCACCGCTTCATCTTGAGCGAATCCTTGAAGAGGAAAAACGTCGTCACACAATCGCATCAACGCGAATCAAAGATTCGATGCCACAATTTTTTGCGTTGTGGAACGCGATCTCACACAAACCGTCGGTACGGTATTTTGAAGGGGAGGAGGGGATGGATCAGTGTCGCGAATTGATGTTGCAACTTGCGGTAGGAGTGGAAACGGTGAACGCGTTCATTCATTACGATGAAGAAACATTGTTGGCAGCGAAAAATCGTGAACAACAACGACTTCGATTTAGTTCCGGCCGTCTTCGGATGCGGGTTCTCTATAGCATTGATGAAGGATTAAAAGAGCCAGCGTTTGGGAAAAATGCTGAGTTAAGGAAGATCATTTCTGGTATTCCATCATTTCATGGAGAGGTAAATATTTTTTCTTCCTTTGTTCTTCTCGCGACAACACAACCTGTGATTACGGCGGTTATTTTAGAGAACCGCGCCATGGCAGAATTATTTCGTAGCTTTTTTGAAATTGCATGGTTCGCTGCTGAGTTTCATAAATAAAACGGACCTCACCCGAGTGCGTTGGGTGAGGTCCTCGAACCGAGACTGATGTTCTCTACTCTTCTGTGTGAAAAAAGTGCGATCTGATCAATTGCTCAAGATGAGCGTGAACCGTTGGTACGCGGGACAGAAGATTTCCCACACTGTCATGAAGCGCGGACTTGCGCCACCCACGCCACACGAAAACGGTTCCTGAAAAGATCGATACGTTGATTCACCTCCTTTCTCTGGTGGTTGCACTTCGGGTTCGCACGTGTTCGTGCGAGGAGTGCATCCGTTCATTGTCTTTCTCGTTAGAGGCGGATGAGCCCCTGTAGAGACGGTTGAAGGTACGGGCCTTGATGGGCCTCGACTCTTGGCTTGTTCATGGCGTGTGCATCATACGTAAGAGAACCGACCTTCGTCAATTGACAAAGTCGTTATTTTTGCGTACGGTCGCGGAACACAACTTCTTCTGAGGAGGGAACATGAAAGAAGGGACGCGTGAATTCTTGATCTTTTCATCGAGTGTGCTCGCAGGATTTCTTTTTATCGTGAAATTGATCTGTGAACGTGGACTCACTTCAAATCCGGATTTTCTGGTCGTGGAGATGTTCACGACGTTTTTCTGTGGCGTACTGCTCGTCGGCATCTGTTTTCCGAAAGTAGTGATTCTTCACGGTATTTTGGCATTTGCCATAACGTGTCAGCTTTTTCGCACAATACATGACGTGTATGTCCTGATCTATTTCGTTGGTGGTGTTGGGATGCTCTTTATAACGGCTCTCTTCGCACAACTAATGAAAGCAAATAGGTTGATCGCGATGATGTGCGCCAGTGCTCAAGCGTTGGTGATTATCGTTATTCCAAGTCACGCTCGAATCGATCAGATAAAAGACGCAGTAATCACGTGCGTCCTTTTCTCTCTGATCACCCACTTCGCACGAACTGAAAAAGAAAGCGAACCGCCACAAGCTCTATAGCCGATTCCCCACGGGGAGTCGGTTATTTTATTTGTCCCCAAGTGCGCCAACGCACGAACGTCACACCATCCACGCACCAGGCACCACGGGGTCTGGCACCACGGGGTCTGGCACTAAAGTGCCATAGGGTGTGGATAAGTTTTATTATTAGGTTTTTGATATTAAAAAAGCTCCCGCACCGAGATGGTGTTTCTCGATGCGGGAGCGTGTTGGTGGGCTTGGTCAGAGCCCGAGTTTCATGGTACTACCGCGATGTTGGCGTTGTAGTACGGTGCCTCGTTCGGGTCCAAGGTGTACTTGATCCCGAATCCGTACTCGTCGTAGAAGGTCAGGGTTCCCTGCAGGTTCCCGCATCCTCCATCAACGTAATTGTCAACATCGCCCCAGTATAAGTTACCAGACGCCATGTAGACGGTGGCTTTCAGCTTGGTCGCGCCGGCGAGTGGGACCAGCCACTCGGCAACGCTATCGCTTCCGCCGACTCCGACGTCCACGATCTGACCGCACTGCGGACCGTCCGGGATGTTGTCGTTGTTGGAATCCCAACAATCGAAGTACCCATTCAGTCCGTTTGCACCGATGTGCAAGTAGAAGGGGTCGTACACCCCGATCGACTTGCCTGTGTTTGCCTCGAAGCAGATGTAGACGTACCCACTCGGCACCGTATTGTTGTCGAGGTACGTACAGCTCCCCACCACCGGAGGCGGATTTTGAGGCAATGTACACGGCCCGGTTGTCGACGTTGTTGTCGACGAGGACGTGGTCGAACCACCGCCATTCCCACTCCCGCCGTTGCCGGAGGTCGTGGTCGTGGAGGTCGCGCCACCCGAACCGCCGGTGTTTCCACCGCCGGCACCTGCGCCACCCATGCCGTTCGAACTCGACGAGCTGGTGCTCGACGTGGACGAGGTGCTGGAACTGCTCGACGTGCTGGACGAGGAGGAGCTGGTTGACGAAGAGCTTGAGGAGCTCGCGCCACCGGATCCACCCGAACCGGTCGATGTGGTCGTGGAGGTCGCGCCACCCGTACCGCCGGTGTTGCCACCGCCGGCACCCGAACCGCCCATGCCGTTCGAACTCGACGAGCTGGTGCTCGACGTGGACGAGGTGCTGGAACTGCTCGACGTGCTGGACGAGGAGGAGCTGGTTGACGATGAGCTTGAGGAGCTCGCGCCACCGGATCCACCCGAACCGGTCGATGTGGTCGTTGAAGACGTCGTGCCACCACCCGAACCGCCGGCACCCGAACCGCCCATGCCACTCGTGCTCGAAGAGCTGGTGCTCGACGTGGACGAGGTGCTGGACGTGCTGGATGTGCTGGAGGTTGAGGAGGTTGAGCTGGTGCTGGACGTGGACGAGGTGCTGGAGGTCGACGACGACGAGCTGGTCGAGGTTGAGCTCGAACTGCTACTTGACGACGCACCGCCGGAACCGCCGTTGTTGCCATTGCAAGAGCCCATGTCGAGCACGAGTTTACCGTCGCAACAACGGAGCTTCACTTGGTACTCCTTGTGTGTGCACGTCCCGTTGTCCGGGAAGCACTGGGCGTTCAAGACGCATGGGTCCCCGTTGTTCCCCTTGCCACCTGTCCCGCCAACGCTGATCGCACCGCCGGAACCGCCGTTTGCGATCGTGCCACCCGCACCGCCGGTGTTGATCTTTCCGCCGGAACCGCCGGGATTGCTCCCACCGCCACCGACGCTGATCGAACCACCTGTCCCGCCACCGCTTCCGCCGTCACCACAGTTGGTCACGGCTTCGTCGGTCTTGGTCCAGATGAGCGAGCAATCGCATGTCAACTTCTTCGAGCAGGTTGTGTCCCCGACCGAGAAGCTGTCGCACGCCTTGCCATCGAACTGTGAGACACAGTCCGGAGGGCCACCGCCGGTGCTGACCGAACCACCCGTCCCGCCGACCGATGAGGTCGTCGTTCCGCCGGCCGAGCCACCACCACCGTTCTCTGAGCACACGGCATTGCCGTCCGCCTGCAAGACCTTCTCGGTGTTGCAGAACAAATGACGACCGCATGCGTCCTCGCACGACGTGCCGGGGAGGGAACATGATCCCCCCTCTTCGCAGATGCCCGGCGCTTCCTTGAATTGCCCGTCCTTGCAGACGAGCTTCTTCTTGTTCGCGCTTTCGCACGCGATGCCGTCTGGCAGGCATAAGCCTCCCACGACGCATCCTTCCACGACGTCCGATTTCTTTCCGGACTCTTGGTAGCCGGAGCACGCTCCGACCATGCAAACCGCGAGGACGCACAGCGCCATCGCGACGAAGAGCAGATTCTCTTTTTGCTCTCGCATTTCTCCTCCGAACTCTGTGTTATGGCGACTCTTCCAGTTCAACTGGAACCCCAGTGCTGGAACATCCAGCTCAACTGGGAGAGTTGCAGGTTTTGCAATCAATTAAGTCAATTAAGATGTAAAGAGCGGATGTCACATAAAAGCATTTTTTTGACGATTTGTCAAGATTTTGCCCATATGTTGTCTCATTTATTGTATTATCCTTGTTTTCGTGATTTTAGAGCAATCCGAGCTGTCTAGAATGTGGTACCATTGTAGAAGTTATGTCCGATGCCTCTTGGGCACTTTTTCTGATCCTTCTTGTTGGGGGAATTGTAATCGCGACCGGTACTCCGCTTGGTCCAATTTTGCTATTTTTAGCTCTTTTTGCTCTTCTTTTTGCATATCGCTTTTCGTATTTTCTTTTTTATATCATGGTCTTTTTAATGCCGTTTTTGGGAATTATCATCGCAATTCCAACTGGAACATTCACGTTTGGAGAGCGAGCGTTTGGTGGAAGCATTGATATTGGCGTTGCAGAAGCGATCCTTTTAGTACTTTTGGTGGCATGGGCGTTTAAAATCATCTTCCTTTGGTTGATGCGTCGTGATCGGAATTGGAAGCCTCGTTTTCCGCTCGGCTTTTCATATCTCGGGATTGTGACAGCACACCTTCTTTCGTTGGCCTCGCCACTTTCGCCTGATCCGCTTCAAGTCATAAAATACACAGCTCGACCCGTTCTTTTGGCGTATCTTGGGTATGTTGCGTTGCCGGTGAATCTCATCCGCTCCAAACGTCGTTTGATTGCTGTACTTCGTGTGTTATCCGCAGTCGGTACGATCGGTGCGCTTAATGGATTGATTTCTCTCTTTTTTGTTGACGCTTCAAGCCAGTTTATTCGGCGCGCGCATCCGCTTCCGCTTTTTGGGGTTCCGATACTCGGGGATAATCATAATCTTCTCGCTGAACTCATGGTTGTCACCGTGATGCTGACAATCGCGCTGGTCTATCTCACGCCAAAAGGACGATTACGAAATCTTCTGGTTGGTTCCGCGGTTCTTCAATTCGCGATCGGGCTTCTGACATTTTCTCGAACCGGTTGGATTTGTTTTTCGTTGCAGGCTTTATTCCTTGCCGTGATTGAGTTTCGAGATGTTCTTAAAAAATATACACGTCACATTGTTATACTGATCTTGCTCATGGTTCCGTTTGCAGGATATATGGTGAGTTTGAGTTTTTCGCGTGTTGCAACAAGTAGCAATGATACGCGTATGGCGCTTGCGGAAATCGCATGGGAAGTCTTTCGCTCGAGCCCGATTGTTGGCGCAGGTGCCGGAACTTTTGTTGGCTTTGTCAGTTCTGCGCAAGTGTTTCGAATCGAATTTGGGGATCCGCTCGATTCGCATGGAATTCTTCAAAAACTTGGTGCGGAAACCGGAATCATCGGTCTTCTGGCATTTGCGATTCTCGTGATTGTTTTTTTCCGGATCATGTTGAAGCGAATTCATTCACTTGAACATAAAGATGTACGTCGCATTACCGTGCTTCTGACATCTGCTGTTCTTGGTTCATTTGTATATCAACTTTTTAATACGAACTATTGGACGGGAAAAATGTGGTTGCCTGTTGGTATTGCTCTTGCTTCTATTTGGGCGTTGAAAGACACATCTCATGGATAATTCTCAATCACGACCGCGTGTGATTCTTGTCACACACACACTTTCCGCCGGTGGAGCCGAGCGCGTGGTTACGGATCTTGCAATTCATCTTCCATCGTTTGGATTTGATGTGGAGGTCGTGACGCTTCTTGGAAGCGGAATTTTTGAGCAAGAGCTTGCTCGTCACGGAATTCCTGTTACGCATTTTTTACGAGAGGGAATGATGGGATGGAAAACGGTGGTTCATCTTTGGCGATTTTTTAAAGAGAAGCGACCTCACGTTGTTCATACGCATCTTTTTTTGGCAGATACGTGGGGGAGGATAGCTGGACGACTCGCGCGCGTTCCAGTTGTTATCTCTACGGAGCACAATATAAATGTTTCGTATCGTTTTTATCATCATCTTGTAAATCGTTTTCTCGTTTTGATAACGAATCGTTTTATCGCGGTGTCCAATACGGTGCGACGTGCAATGATAGATGACGGTGTTCCGGATGAGAAGGTTGTTCTGATCCGAAACGGTATTGATCTTTCCCGTTTTTCGGTTCGATCAAAACGGCCGTATCATAATCCGCCAAGGTTGATTGTTGTTGGACGTTTTTTTGAACAGAAGAATCACGCACTTCTTTTTGATGCGTTGGCGTTGGTAAAGGAACCGTGGCGATTACAGCTTGTTGGCGAAGGTCCACTCGAACGAGAACTTCATCTTCACGCTGAGCGTTTAAAAATATCTTCACGAATTGAGTGGCTTGGAATACGAAAAGATGTGCCAGAACTTCTCGCGTCTTCTGATCTCTTTTGTTTTCCGTCACGTTGGGAAGGCTTGGGTCTTGCTGTGATGGAGGCGTCGGTTGCCGGTGTTCCGATTCT
>JANLIO010000031.1 GCA_024654265.1 bacterium
TCATTCCGACCGAGGAGGTTTTGCGACGAGTGGAGGAATCCCTTTTCAGATGAATGTTTTATCTTAAAAGGGATCCCGAATGCTTTCGGGATGACGGGATAAGTAGTCGAGCTGACGGAAGGAATGGATCTAATGAAGAAGTCTATTTGATTCTGGATCCCCGGGTTAAACCCGAGGATGACAGATATATTCTAAATTCCACACCTCATTTGATTCTGGATCCCCAGGTTAAACCCGAGGATGACAGATATATTCTAATTTGCGTCACTTTTGTGATGTGACAAAAAGGGACGAAAAGTGGGGCGAACTTCTGGCTCCATCCAGACTCTATCCTCCAAAAATATCCTCAATATAATGATACTCTGGCGTTTTACCAGGCTCAGCAAGGATAGCAAGCGCATCAATACACACACGACTCCAATCCAATTGTGTCACATAAACATACGACTCTACAGCGCGTCGTAAGCGACCAAGTTTTCCTTCTGTAATCGACTCTTCCGGATTTCCGTACTGTCGTGATCGACGTGTCTTCACTTCTATGAAGTGAATAACCCCATCTTTTTCGCAAATGAGATCAATCTCCCCATATCGACATGACCAATTTCGATCAACAACTTGAAATCCATGTGAAATAAAAAACGCCGTAGCTCGATCTTCGCCATGACGTCCAAATTCTTTCCGTTGATCCTCCATATGTTTTGATTACACGAGCTTCACTCTGCTTTCCAAGAGACTCGAATAATCCATTATCATACTCAATACTCTTTTTTTCCAGGTAACCACTTCTCCACTTTCTCTCGCTCTTCCGCCATTTTTTGTGAGGTTGGAAGAGATACAAAATAATATTTCCAAAAGCTCCACGCATACCACGCAAGAAGTGCGAACCAAAAAACAAATCCAATTCGCATGCCTAATCCGTAAATGCGCTGACTGACAAGAGCATATAAAGTCCAACCTAAAAGGCTAAGCCAAAAAAATGCGACCGCAATTCGTTTCACATTTTTCTTCATCATCTTGTCCCAACCCATTCGCATCGTCATTATCTTCAAGATAACCGCAACGATAAGAAGTCCGCCAAAAAGAGTTACGAGTGCGTGATCAACAACCGGAATAAACGGCGCTGGTCGTGGGTTGAACCAATATTGAAGTGTAAAAAGATTCGACATAGTACGTTTGAAATTTCGATGTAAATACGTGCATTAATCTCAGGCGCAAACCGATCTTGAATCAAGTTTGAATAAAAATCAAACTTTTCGAAATACACATCCGTAATGATACGGGCCGGCACGAAACTCATCTTCAAGTCGAAATGATCCACGCTCGAACCATTCTCTTGCTGTTTCTTGCGCAATGCGCTCTTCTTTTTGTGGCCCAATCGTCATTGCGTGCGCATGCCAATCCAATACAACCGCGATTCCATCACGACGTAACAACCGCGCAATCTCCGCAACAAAATCCAATGGCTGTTGAGATGATGAAAGCGTATTCACAATAAATGCAACATCAATACGTTCATCTTCCAAACGGATCCCGCGGTGCCGATCTGCATCGCCCCAAACCGATTCAACATTAAATAATTGTTCTTGCTGTGCCACTCGTTGCAGAACATCCAACACACGACGCTGAATATCAACCGCAAATACGCGACCATCTGCACCAACGCGCTTTGCAAGAGGAAACACAAAATGCCCGGATGAACCGCATCCGATATCCGCAACGTCATGCCCTACACAAATACCGACACGATCGAGGATACGATCAGGATGGATCAACCCTGTTCCCGTGTGTAATCGCATATAACTTACAAACCTGCGCTTTTATCAAACCCAAAAAGAGATCCAACGGTCGCTCCTAAAAATGCATTCCACAAATTCGTGACGACCATAAATCCGATGAAGATCAGAAGCATTCCAATTGTTTTATACATCAAGTTAGAACCACCCCCACCAAATTTTGAATCTGCCCACGAACTATGACCAAAAAAATCAAGAAAAACTTTTGTCCGAATGACAAAAAAAGCTCCAACACTCGCGATCACAAGACCGAATAGGATACGTAGAAAAATAGCCATAGGATTTTTGTTCCTCTATTCTATCATACATGGCTGAGCTCGGTGAGACTCGACAAAGAAGGAAACATCGGATATGATCGCGAATACTTGGACGCTTAGCTCAGTTGGTTAGAGCGACTCGTTTACACCGAGTAGGCCGGGGGTTCGAATCCCTCAGCGTCCACCATCGAGCTGAGCTCGATCCGTCGAGCTGAGCTCGATTTCCGATGCAGTGTTAGTGGGACGATGTTTAACGTCGTATTGAAAGAAAGTGCGCTGTAGCGAAAAATGAGGGCGAGTGGCGAAATTGGTAGACGCACTGGCTTCAGGTGTCAGCGGTCGCAAGACCATGAGAGTTCGAGTCTCTCCTCGCCCACCAAGTGAATATAGACGAATGATGTTGACAAACTGCGTAAAGAATAGTATCCTTTTGATCAATTGCGATTCACGCGCGTCTCTGGTTCTCCAAAATAGCTTGGAAAACCCCGACGATTGTGAACAACTGAAAATAGAAGACATGCATTTCTCTTTTGGTGTTTACGAAACGATAATTTAAATCAGAAAGAATAATACAATCCGCATCTTTTAGTGCGGATAATCCACATATTGAAGAAATACGTTTCTTCAAAAAAGAACAAATTATGACATTTTTTAGTGCAGCGAATGCTGCGGGAAATACACCATCCGGTCGACCAAATCGAGATGGGAGTTCAAGCCGTCCAAGCGGTCGACGCTTTGATGACAAAAAATCAGTTCGCAAGCCAAACACGGGTAAACCGACTTTTCGACCAAAGAAGAATGATGGAAACGACATCATCTCGAAGGCCGTAACACAAGCAAAAAATCACGCAAAAACCTCAGAGCCACAGAGCCCTGCCGGAAAGCGACCCTCATCGCCAGCGAACCGCAACTCAAACCGAGGGCCTGAATCACGACGCCAATCTTCAGGCGGAGGACAGCGTTCTGGTGGAGCACGAGGAAAATCAAACCGTCCACAAAACGATCGTGGCGGTGCTTTTAGTAGCCCTGTCCGAATGGATACGTACAAAAATGCGCCCTACAATAAAACCGGTTCAGACACAGACGCGCTTTCGCCAAAAGGTGAGCGAGTAAAAGTAGCGATCCTTGGTGGAAACGAAGAAGTCGGTCGAAACTGTACAATGATCGAATATGGAAAAGATATTATCTTAATCGACATTGGTCTTCAGTTCCCCGATCTCGACATGCCAGGCGTTGACTACATTGTTCCAAATATTTCGTGCTTAAAAGGAAAAGAGCAAAATATCCGTGGTGTCATTGTGACACATGCTCACTTGGATCATATCGGCGGTATCCCCCACCTTGTTCCACGACTTGGGAACCCTCCAATTTTTGCAACAGATCTGACCGGAGCCATTATCAAAAAACGTCAGGAAGATTACAAAGGAACACCTCCGCTCAACATCCAAACCGTAAACTCAAACGACGTGCTCCGACTTGGCGCATTCACGATTGAGTTCTTCGGCGTGTCGCATTCGATCCCATCATCCATGGGTGTTGTCATCAAAACAAAGTGCGGAACCATTGTGCACACAGGTGATTTTAAATTGGATCCTTCAAAGGGATCACAATCCAACGAAGAGCGAGATAAGATGATCAAGCTCGGGAAAGAAGGTGTTACCGCGCTTTTGATCGACTCGACAAACGCCAGCGCGACAGGACGACAAATCAGTGAAGGTGAAATTCAAACCAACATTGATGAGATCATTCAAAACGCAACCGGACGAATTATCATCGGAACATTCTCATCCATGATTGCGCGCGTGCAACAGATTCTTCTTGCGTGTGAACGGAATGGTCGCAAGGTTGCCATCGAGGGATACTCAATGAAATCAAACATTAAGATTGCGCAGGAACTTGGGTATGTAAAAATTGATAAAGGAACCTTAATCGAAAGCCGAGAGCTCGTTAAACTACCGCCAGAAAAAACAGCCGTCATCTGCACCGGTGCACAAGGAGAAGAGCGAGCGGTTTTGATGCGCATTGCAAATCGCGAACATCCATTTATCGAGATCGAACCCGGCGACACCGTCGTCTTCTCATCTTCCGTTATTCCGGGAAACGAACGGTCTGTTCAACGCGTTAAAGATACGTTGTATCGAGAAGGTGCGAACGTCATTCACTACAAAATGATGGATGTTCACGCTGGAGGCCACGCGAAACAGGAAGATCTTCAAGAGATGCACGCCATGATGAAACCGAAATACCTCGTTCCGATTGAGGGGCATCACGCATTCCTTCGAGAACATGCAAAAGCGGCAACCGATAACGGATTCAAGAAAGAAAATATCTTTATCGCGGACAACGGTCAGATCATGGAATTTGATGAAAATAAAAATGGCCAACTCACGAATAAGAAACTTCCAACAGAATATGTTTTCGTAGACGGTCTTGGTGTTGGAAATACAAACCAAGTTGTTTTACGCGATCGTCAAGAACTTGCCGGCGACGGGATTGTGATCGTCCTTGCCGTGGTTTCAGATCGAACCGGAGACCTTCTTGCAACCCCGGATATTATCTCACGTGGATTCCTGTACATGAAAGAACATCAGGAGCTGATCCAAAAAGCACGTCAAAAATCTGCAGAAATCCTTCGAGATGACGACCCACGTTCAAGTGCGAATGGAACATACCTCAAAGAAAAATTGCGCGACGAACTTGGATCGTTCCTCTACGTAAAAACACAGCTTCGCCCAATGATCCTCCCGATTATTATTGAAGCGTAAGTGTTTTGAAGGGAATTTGGAATGTAGAATATTGAATGAAATCGTAGGGACATTCCTTGTGGGTACCCTTTAGATAAGATCAACCCCCTCTTTACGAAGGAGGGGAGCGGGGAGGTTTTTTCGATACCCCTCTGTATCTCCCCTTCCAAGGGGAGAGGTAGGAGCTAGAGAGAGAACAAGAAGGAATCTGTCATCTCGACTGTAATGGAGAGATCCCTTTTCAAAGAAGATCGTTTGTAAAAGCGATCTCTCCACTCGTCGCAGAGCCTCCTCGGTCGAGATGACGGGATAAAGAAGATTGTTTGTAAAAGCGATCTCTCCACTCGTCGCAGAGCCTCCTCGGTCGAGATGACGGGGTTTGGATGACTTTATGAACTTTACCGACTTTCGACTCCGCAATAAATTGCTCCCCTGCCACGATTCCGCTACGCTATTCGTGTATGGCAAAACGTGAAACATTGTTTTCGGGCATTCAGCCCACGAACCAAACCCACATTGGGAATTATATTGGCGCACTCAAACAGTGGGTTGAGCTTCAATCATCCAACAACTGCTTGTTTTGCATCGTCGATCTTCACGCGATCACGGTTCCACAAAATCCAGAAAAACTTCGCGAAGACATCCGAAGCACAGCCGCGACCTATCTGGCCGTTGGATTGGATCCAAAAAAATGTACCATCTTCGTGCAGAGCGATGTTCCTGAACACGCTGAACTTGGGTGGATCATGGGAACGGTTGCACGTATGTCCGAGCTAGAACGCATGACGCAGTTCAAGGACAAGGCAAAAAAACAAAAGGAAAATGTCAGCGTCGGTCTTTTTACCTACCCAGCACTCATGTCCGCCGATATCCTTCTGTACGACACGACAATCGTCCCAGTTGGCGAAGATCAAATGCAACACGTTGAGCTCGCTCGAACTCTTGCTCGCCGTTTTAATACACAATTCGGAGAAACATTTAACGTTCCACATGCCGTAATCCAAAAAACAGGAGCTCGGATTATGTCACTCGATGATCCGAAGACAAAAATGTCGAAAAGTGGAACATTAGCAAATGCCATCTTTCTTTCCGATGCGCCCGATGTCATCACGCGGAAAATTATGCGCGCGGTTACAGACTCCGGAAAAGGGATCTCGTTTGACCCGACGAAAAAACCGGCGATTTCAAATCTCATGACAATCTTCCACCATGTCACCGGCGATTCAATGGAAAAAATTGAGCAGGATTTTGGAAACAAAGGTTACGGCGATTTCAAAAAAGCACTCGCCGAAGCCACCGTGGAATATCTCACCCCGATCCGCAAAAAAAGAGAGATGTATATGAAGGATCAAAAGGAGCTGGATCGTATTCTCAAGTCGGGAGCGGAAACGGCACATAAGAAAGCGCTGAAAAAGATAGTGACAATCAGAAAAAACATGGGACTCGGAAGATAGCAATAGAAAAAACGGACATTCAATGTCCGTTTTTTAAAATCATTTTCTCAATCTTAATCCTTCTTTTCCTCTCCCCCATTTTCCACCTTTACCGTTTTCCAAATCCACTTTCTCCAATGTCCGGAACGAAGATACGAGATAATTCCTGGAAGGATTGAGAGGAAGATAACGACCGCGATGACGATGTGAATATACTTGTCGATATTTGGAATAACGCGTCCCAAGAAAAATCCGATTCCAAGCATTGAGCTGATCCATAAGACGCCTCCACCAATGTTAAAAAGCGCGAAGGTGCGGTATTTCATACCTGCGATTCCAGCGACAAGTGGAGCAAAGGTTCGAACAATTGGCATGAATCGTGCAATCAAAATTGTTTTCCCGCCATGTTTTTTATAAAACGCCTCTGTTTTTTCGATATGTTCTGGTTTAAAAAAACGTGATTTCTTTTTTTGTAACAATTTCTTTCCGGAGACACGACCAATTTCAAATCCTGTTGCATCACCTAAAACAGCTGACGCGATCAAAATAATGAGAAGGAAAAAAATATTCAAATCCCCGCGCGCGGCAAAAAGCCCGGCCGTGACAAGCAATGAATCGCCCGGAAGAAAAAATCCGAAAAATAATCCGGTCTCCGCAAAGATAATTGCGATCAAACCAATATAGCCACCCCAACGGATCAGCTCATTCAAATTATGAAGATTTGAGAAAAAAAATGTAATTGATTCCATACTATATTCTATTTCAGACCAAATACTTTATATAACACGACAGGTTCTGCTTTTCCTTTAACCATAACCTCCCCAACTCGACGCGCGCGGATCATACCCGCTGTGCGTTCGTACGTCGATTCAGAAATAAGAATCTCGGCTGAATGCTCTTTTGTCGCCGATTCAATCCGTGCACCAAGGTTCACGGCGTCACCGATCACTGTGTAATCAAACCGCGTTTCCCCACCAAAGTTTCCGACAACCATTTCGCCTGTGTTGATTCCAATTCCCATCTTCAACTCCACACCTTTTGGAAAAATCTTTTCTGAGTTCATTTTTTCCAACGCATCTCGCATAACAATCGCCGTGCGCACCGCGCGCTCAGCGTGATCATTTTGATCAAACGGTGCATTCCAAAACGCCATCACTGCATCGCCGATATATTTGTCCAACACGCCGTCGTGATCAAATACGATCTGCGTCATACGCGTCAAATATGTGTTCAACGTCTCAACCAACTGATCGGCGGGAATGGATTCGGAAAGCGACGTAAACCCTCGAAGGTCCGAAAACAATACCGTCATCTCACGCTTTTCACCGCCAAGCTTCAGGGCTTCGGGATGATCAAGGATTTGCGTCACAACAGATTCAGAGACATACCGCGAGAAAGCCATCCGTGTTGCTGTGCGTTCACGATCAGCCGTCACTCGGCGTTCAAGCATCACAACGGTATACACAAAAATAATCGTAAACGTCGTCCACACAACATCAATGATCTTTCCTTTTGAAAACGCCAACGCGGAACCTACAAGAGCACTCAGCCAGATGAGAACAACAAGAGGAATACTGAAACGTGCGCGGACAAACGGAAGGATACCTCCAAGAAGAACCGCGATACAGATTAGCAGGATCATCATCACCGGAATCGGAAGTGAAGCGATCCACGCGCGACGAAGAAGCGTATCAAAAAGGGACGCGTGAATCTCAATACCGGGCATGGGAACACCGTTCGATGTTGGGACAAGTTGCGAATCATGAAGATCCGAAGCCGTTGCGCCGACAAAAACCGTCCGCCCCGCCAAAAAATCGCTCGAAATTTTTCCCTGCAACACATCGATCGCGGAAATTGTTTGAAAACGTGAACCCGGCGCGCCACCAAAATGAACACGCAAGCGATCAAACGAATCAACAGGAATCTGCGTAATCGAAACGGTTCCTCCAACGGCTTCATACGCGCGCACAGCAAATGCTGGAATCTCTGTTCCATCTGGACCAACCGTAAGAAGAGGGATGCGTCGGACAACGCCATCATCATCCGGCGGTGTATTTGTATGTCCGATTTGAAGAGCTGCCGCCGATAATTCCGGTAACGCACGAACCGATTCACTCGGATAAAAAATCATTCTTGATTTCTCTGCGCGCAAACGAAGCTCAATTGGTAACACAACATTTCCCGCATGCTCAATCGCTGATTCAAGCTGTGCATCATCAACCGGATCTGATGGCTCTGCAAACGTGACATCGTACGCAATCACTTTTGCCGAGGAAAGCTTTGAGATTAAATCCGCATGGACAGATCGCGCCCACGGCCATCGTCCAATTTGTGCAATCGACGCATCATCAATGGCAACGATAAGAATGGATGGGTCTGGAGTTTCAGGAAGAAAAAATCGATCTGTTGCGCGTTCGCTCCAACTTACAAAAACACCGAACGCAAATAGCACTGCGGTAGCCATCCCAACAATTCCGGCGACGATGATTGGACGACCAAGGTGACGTTGTCGTTTCATGTTATCGAAGTGTTGGTGGGTTTACAGTAAACACGACGGCCTCACCGACTGTTTGCCCATTTTCTGTGAATGACGTGGTTACAGTTGTTGATCCGAAGCTATTTGGCGTTGTCACAAAAACGCCCCCCTCAACTTGACCTGCCGTCATATTTGACGATCCCCAGCTCACAAAAGGCGTTACATTTTTTGCCGTCCCATTGCTGTAAATCGCCGTCACGATCATCGGAACAGATCCACCTGCAGTCACGGTTGTGATTCCATCCGTCGGCGTAATCCGAAGAAGCATGATCGTCACCTTTTCAACGGGCGCAATAACCGGAGGTGTTGTGACGACGGGTTTAATCACAGGAAGATCCTCAGGAACAACCGCTGTCCCTGTTGGGGATTGCACGGCTTCTGTGGACGTTGGTGTTCTTATTTCATCTTGAACGTCTATCTGCCCTTCCGCGCTCTTTGTAATAAGTTCATCACGAAGCGAAATCACGTGTACATTCAATGCTCGCAAATAAGATGTCAACGCACGCTTCACATCAGGACTCAGTTCATTCAATGATCTTAAATTACGCTCCGCATTAACGATTCCCCCTTCTGCCGCAGAAAGACTCATCGACGCTTCTTCAAGCGCGCCTTCACGCATAAGCATAATCGTTTCCTTCATCCGACTTTCGATTGCACGTTGATGAATAAATTGCTTCATCTCATCCGAACCCGCGAGCTCTGCCTGCGCATCTTCGACACGTTGCTTTAAACGGAACAACGGATCCGAAGGCTTTGCCTCTCCCAGCATCGCTTGCATGTCACTCATGACACTCACAATCCCTTCACGATACGCTTCGCCGTTCCCCCCCTTCATCTGAGCTTGGATTTCTTTCTCAAGTCTTGAAAAATCTTGCAACGCCAAACCCGATTTCCCATCATCAATTAATTTTTTAATTTGGAAAAGTCGTCGTCCAACAAACGCCGAAAACAATCTTGGCTTATCTTCCTTCGCCATCTTCAGATGAACAGCTTCCGACAATTCAACGACACGTCCAAATACACTTGGAATATTCCCGCCACCACCCTGCAATCGACGTTTCGCGCGTTCAATGACGCGTCCATGAAATGCCGTATCTGCTTTCTGATTCCGAAGAAACCAATCTCCGGATTTATCAACCTCTTCCATTTTTTGAATGCGCGACCACCCTCCACCCTTCACTCGACGCATCTTACTCCCTTCCGGAATAATTGTTCCATTCATTTCACTTCCAACCGTTAATTCAACACGCGATTCTGAAACCCAAAGATCTGTTTCACCATTTTCATTTAACAGATCAAACGCCGTTCCACGAACCGTTGCAACCACATCATTTGCGCGCACAGAGAACGTACTCCCTAAATCAAACAGTTGAATCACGCGCGACCAAACACGACCGGAAATGAGTCCAACTTCCGTATGAATAACTCCATCTGCTGTTATATCAGAAAGATGAATTGTCGTATTTTCACGAAGTGTTGTTTCTGCATCACCAAAAAAAGAAACCGTTGCTCGACCATTTTTTCCAGTTCTCACCTCATCATCAGTACGAAGAATCATTCCGTTTTCTGCACTCTCCCACTCGCCACCCGAGTGACGAACATCGACCGAATCTTGTTCAATATTGAGCGTCATCTCCACATCCTCCGAAGCATGTGTCACATTCCCAAGGGACCAAAATCCCCAGAGACCAGCGCCCAAAATAAGAACGGCGCAAAGAAGAATACTGATTCGTTTTAACATAATTTCATGAAAGCTGCATAGATCATACCATGCATAAATAATGGCTAAAAGGGTTGACAAAAATGAAAAAAAATGCTATTTTTGCCGTGCGTTGGTTGAACAGATAATCGCCCTAACGTCACTTGTGACGAGGGGAGGAAAGTCCGGACACCCCCACTCGCGTCCCGAATTCGTTCGAGACATGATGGAGCGTGAAGAGCCGTTAACGACGGCCGGGATATAGCGAAAGGAACGGAAGGTCACGTGCCGGACGTTTCAATCGTAAACCTAGGGAAAGTGCCACAGAGACAATACTACCCCCACACCTATTTCGTTTGTTCGTCCGACGAACGGAGCACGAAGTGCTACACGCAATGGGTGTGGGGGGAAAGGTGAAAAGTGATTGGACGTGGATAGGCCGGTCTATGGTCGTCTGCCACCAATCTCCTCCGGCGGTAACGTCGGAGTGTGGTAAACCCTCTTCGGTGCAAGAGCAAGCCCCCACACCTATTTCGTTTGTTCGTCCGACGAACGAAGCACAAAGTGCTAAACGCAATGGGTGTGGGGGCACGGTCGTTCGCAACGAGGCAACGAGCAATCGTTGTCCCAGATAGATGATTATCCTCCCGACAAACGTCGGGGGACAAAATCCGGCTTACCGTTCAATCAAGCAACATTCAAAAAACCGCGCACATCGCGCGGTTTTTTGGTATCCTATATGCACCTATGCGAATTCGCCGAATTGACCTCACATTTACCGCGCTTCTTTTGCCACTCGATCTCCTCGCGCTGTTCGGCGCAGGAATCGGCGCGTACCTCCTCCGCTTTTCGCGGTTTGTGACGGAAGTGCGCCCGGCACTCCAAGATATTCCGTTCAGCGAATACTGGCAGGCCGTTTCGTTTTTCGTTGGCGTATGGATCATTCTTTTCATTATCGCCGGTCTCTACAGCACGCGTCCGCGCCGAGCATGGAATGAACTGGGTCGAATTGCACTCGCGTGTACTGTCGGTGCAATGGTTTTGATCGCAAGCGTTTTCTTTGGTCGCGAATTTGAAACGTCTCGTTTTATCGTCCTTGCCGTTTGGATTTTTTCAATGACCCTCGTTTCAATCGGTCGGCTTTTTTTACGCACCATCCGCCACAGCCTTTTGAAAGCAAGAGTCGGGCATCTGAATCTTTTTGTCATCGGTGATACGGATGCGGCAAAACGTGTGGTTGATGAATACGAAAATCATCCGATTCTCGGGTTCACCGTTCTCCATCATTTTAAAACATGGAATGAAACAACCCTGCAAACAGCAAAAAAAATAGCCAAACGAAAACGCGCAGATGGTGTTCTTCTCGCAGATCCGAATATCTCCAGAAGCACCGCGCTCGACATTATTGCGTTTGCCGAAAATGAGCACATCGCATTCTACTATCTCGCCGATCCATTCACGACGCACTTCTCCAACATCGACGTTTCCACAGCGACTGGTTTACCCATCATGGAAGTCAAACGCACTCCGCTCGACGGATGGGGCCGTATTGCAAAACGTGCATTTGATATTTTCTTTTCTCTCCTCGTTCTCATCGTCACCTCCCCGATCCTCCTTCTTCTCGTCATCTTTATTGCTCTTGAAGATGGATTTCCCGTTCTCTTTTTAAACCCACGCATCGGTGAACAAGGAAGCGGATTCAATCTGTACAAATTGCGTTCCATGTACAAAAAGTTTTCCGTTGGCCCGCAATTTAAAGATCAGAAAAAAGCACTTCAACTTGAAAAAGAACTCATCAAAGAAAAAAGTATCAAACAAGGACCCATCTATAAAATCTCAGGCGATCCACGCATCACGAAGATTGGTTCTTTTGTCCGTCGCTGGTCGTTCGATGAGCTTCCGCAATTCTGGAACGTCTTAACCGGTACCATGTCGATCGTTGGCCCACGTCCACACCAACCACGCGAAGTTGAAAAATACGAAACGCACCATCGCCGAGTCCTCGCTATTCGCCCGGGCATCACCGGACTCGCGCAAATCTCCGGCCGGAGCGATCTCACATTTGAAGATGAAGTTCGCCTCGATATCTGGTACATCGAAAACTGGTCCCTTTGGCTCGACATCTACATCGCACTCAAAACACCATTCGCCGTGATTTATAGAAAAGGGGTTTATTAATAGGAAGTTCGCAGTGTTTTTTCCGTCATTCCGACCGTAGTGGAGGAATCCCTTTTCAAAATGATCTCATTTTAGAAGAGGGATCTCTCCATTGCAGTCGAGATGACGGATGGGGATAAAGGGATCTCCCGAAGAAGTTCGGGGCAGGTCTCCATTCGTCGTAGAACCTCCTCGGTCGGAATGACGGAAAATAAGAGAAGAGAACCCTTCGCCCCACTCTGTCACCCCGAACGCATTCGGGGTCCCTCTTCACTTTTCCGTCATCTCGACCGTAGCGGAGAGATCCCTCTTCAAAGAAACTGATCTATTAGAAAAGCGATCTCTCCACTCGTCGCAAAGCCTTCTCGGTCGAGATGACGGAAAGTTAAAGCGGGATTGATCTGACGCCCCTCTGTGTCTCCCCTTGCGAAGGGGAAAATCTTCTTCAATGGAGACATAAAACAATGTCCCCCTTGCCAAGGGGGACCGCAGGGGGTGTCAAAGGAACAAATCCATATACGAGATACGAGCTACTTCCTACTAGCTACTTTTTATAAGTTAAGATTTCTCATTAAAAAACCCGTCGTCAAGCACGGGCTTGCGACGAGTTACGAGCGGAATCTGAATTACCTTCTCTCATCGCTTTGCGAATCAAACTTGGCTCGAGGTTGAGCTTCGCGTTGATCGAGCGCCTCCTCGGGGTAGACGAAGATCTCGTCGGTCGAAGAAAGACTCCTACGACTTGCGAGCGCAGACGCATGGGCGTTCTTCCTTTGAAAATGGGATTCTGCGAATCGATATGGAACGTATGCGATCAACAGCACCCAAGCAATCGGCCAGAAGAACATATAATCCCAATCCGAATCAGCATAATCGGCTGATCTCTTTCTTTCGATCAACCGTGGAACAACACGAGATGTGATGTAACCGATAGCCAAATACACCACGTAGAAAATAAAAGTCGTCATCGAATCCTCCTTTTAAAGAACGTTCTTTCACTCATCTGTTCTATCCTTTTTTTCCCGTTTTGTCAATGCAAGATACCTCTTCCGCTTTTCCTACAATAAGATGTTTTATATGTGCCAGATAATCAAAAAATTTCCTGGTTATTTTCTTATAGAGAGAAGAACTCCGCCTACCGTCGAACCCGAATATATTCTACGCGTCGGAATGGAAAGGGCTGAAACACTTCCTCGGAATAATCCCTTATGCCTTTCACGAAGCCATGGAAGTTATACAACACCTTGGGATTCAGACAGTAGGTGAATATCGAAAGCGCTACAAAGAAGACCCTCGTTTGTTGTCAACGCCTAATCGCACGTACACCACCGACTGGAAAGGATGGCCTCACTTCCTCGGAAAAACAACATAACAAAATGAGCTCGCCTTTGCGTTCCCGCACACCTTGTGGGGGCGCTTTTTTATTCTATTCCCTCCTCTAAACTCTCATGCTTAGATTTG
>JANLIO010000035.1 GCA_024654265.1 bacterium
AGCAACGTAACGTATCGCCCAGGTGTCAAAATGGTTAAGATCACCACAGATCCAAAAACATACGCCGTCGACAAAGGCGGAGTACTCCACCATGTTGGAAGCGAACAACTTGCAGAAACATTATTCGGCCTCAACTGGAACCAACGTATTGATGATGTTCCGGATCCATTCTTCATCAACTACAAAGTCGGCGCACCAATCGCACAAGCTTCGGAATATGTTCCAAGTGATGTCATGAATACATCTCCAACAATTGGCATTGATAAAAACTTCGATGACACAATGGTCACGATTACGATTGGAAACAAAGATACGGGCTTTGTTCCAAAAACAATGACTATCAAAAAAGGAACAACCGTAACATGGACAAACCGCGACATCACAGCGCATACCGTCGTTGGAAGCTCGTTTGATTCCGGAACCGTTAATCCAGGAAAATCCTACAGCCGTACATTCAACTCCGTAGGATCGTTTACCTACGCGTGTTCAATCCATCCGGCTATGACCGGAAGCATCCAAGTCATTAACTAGGATTTGCTCCACACGAGGCACACAAATCTCGAAAAAGACTCTCCCTCCTTATGGGGAGAGTTTTTTTTACACTTCTGCTAAACTATCTGCATATGAAAAAATCCATAGAACACCTACGAACGTGGGCCCTCCTTGCCGGTGGAACAATCCTCGCACTTTTTATTATCGTAAGTGCCTTTGGAAAATTCCGCACAGGAAACCAAACATTCTTTCACTCATTTCAAAAAGATGGTTATACAATGGGGTCTGTCAGTGTCGGCTCTTCGCCCATCGCTATGCCTAACATTGGCGGGATCGAGCCAATAATGGACGAGATGATGTATGCACCAGAACCCCCTATTTTTCGTACGGGCGGTTCAACGATGCAAGATCTTGAGGGGAACGTTCCAGATCAACGCATTATTAAAAATGGAAATCTCTCACTTCGTGTTGAAGATGTCGATCGTGCCATGGACCGAGGTCGCGCAATCGCCGTCACACGAAATGGCGTGATCGAATCCAGCTCTGTTTCAGATTCAGGCGAAGGTCCACGAAGTGCGTTTATCGTCCTCCGCGTTCCAGCAGACCAATTTGATGCAACGATGACAGATCTCCGAGGAATCTCTGTCCTTGTTTTGAATGAAACAACCAATGCTGAAGATGTCACCCTCCAATTTGTTGATCTTGAAGCAGATCTTCGAAACGCAAAGGCTGAGGAGGCAACGTATCTCCGACTTTTGGAGAAGACGGGTGAACTCAAAGATGTTCTTTCTGTAACGCAACAGCTCGCCATGGTCCGTCAAAATATTGAGCGCTTGGAAGGACGAAAGCGATTTATGGAAAACCAAACCGATCTTTCAACGATCTCGGTAAACCTGACCGAAGAAACACGCATTCAAGCACCAACGAACACATGGCAACCGGGTGAGGTTATGCGCGACGCTGTTCGAATGCTCGTGCTTGGACTCCAAGGACTCGCGAACTTCGTGATTCAGGCGATCATCATCACAATTGGCCTCCTCCTCCCAATCGGCCTCTTTATCTGGTTTATTGTGTGGGTTGCGCTCAAAGGATTAAAAAAGTGGATGAAATAATCAAACGCTTTTCCTGAACGCCTCAAAGAATGAGAAGATAAAAAACAACACCCGATCGCAAGGAATGCGACGGGTGTTTTGTTTTAAGGAGTTCACCGAGGAATCTCGACGAGAAGATACGCCGTATTTTTTGATCGATAATGGCTACTGTGCCCAGCTGTCATCAAGCGATGGCGCCTCCACGACCAATTCAACATTGGCGACGCACTCACGATATTGTGCGCCGGATGGAAAACTCGAACAATCGTTCCGTACGCGACGATGTGACCCAAGTGCGCGTTTGGATGGTCGCGATAAAGCGACAGTAGTTCTTCAAGAGTTGCATGAGCATATCCATGTGCAAAGGCAAACGCCGTGACGTCAGACATGATTGATCGTTCCGGAAAAAGAGCGAGACCAAGTCGTTGACTGACCGCGCTTTCATCAACGCCTCGACGTAGATCTCCGTTCTTTTGAAGAGGTTCCTCCTTTTTAACATCTGCGTCGCGATCCCAAATCACAGGAATTTGCTGATCTACGATGACCTCATACCATATGAGTTGTGGTGGTTTCTGAATATTTGCGTTCACACAATTCCTCCTTGTTTGAAATGAGCGTTGCACAAACTCTGTAACAAAAAATCTCATTCTTGTCCACTCACCCATGCGCTCCTTAACACGTACGTATATATGACGATCGTCATATATACGTACGTGTTATCTGTACTCATCACATTGAAACAAGGTGTGAGAGTAAAAAAGATGACGTACGCAATTGTGACGATCGTCATATTTACGTATGTAGTTATCTACAAGGGTTTATCAGAGAGTCCTTAGATGTTTCATGCCTCATTTCGAGCTGAAAAAGGTTAAATAATCCAGTACACCGCTCCATTGAAGAAAAAGCGAAATTTTTATCAACCAAAAATGCACCAGTGCGCTCACCCATTCCCCTCGCACCGATAGTGTCACTGGGATATAATGCTTTCATGCCGCACTTGCATGAAAAAAAAATAAAAGAACTTGAACTGACTGCAAACACACTTCGACAACACGTTATTACAATGGTCGCCGAAGCAAAAAGTGGACATCAAGGCGGTCCGCTTGGCATGGCAGATATTTTTACGTATCTCTATTTTCACGGCATGAATCATATGCCAAAAAAACCGGATTGGAGTGAGCGCGATCGATTGATTCTTTCAAACGGCCACATCTGCCCGATCCGTTACGCTGCCATGGCAGAATCTGGATACTTCCCCGTAAAAGAATTAAAAACATTCCGAAAACTCGGATCTCGTTTGCAAGGTCACCCGGAACGAACGCGTCTTCCTGGGTCAGAAACGACGTCAGGACCGTTGGGCGAAGGTTTGGCGCAATCCGCTGGAATGGCGTATGCCGGAAAAATGGATAGCAAAAAATGGCGCGTATTCTGCCTGACATCTGACGGTGAACATGAAGCCGGTCTCCACTGGGAAGCGATGTTGTTTGCCGGAAAAAATCGATTGGATAATCTCATTTGCATCGTTGACCGAAACAACATCCAAATTGACGGAACAACAGAAGACATCATGCCACTTGAACCACTCCGCCAAAAATACGAGTCGTTCAACTGGCATGTCATTGAATGCAACGGAAACGATATTCAAGATATTCATCGCGCCGTTGAGGATGCGAAAAAGATTCACCAAAAACCAATCTGCATTCTTGCGCATACCATCCCAGGACGCGGTGTTTCGTACATGGAAAACAACTATCGCTGGCACAGTCAGCCCTTTGCTCCCGGAGAAGCTGAGCAAGCAATCGCCGAACTCAAAGCCCACGCAAAACGTCTCCGCGCAGATCATGCACGCTCATAATCTATGATTCCACGAACCGCTAATCTCACAAGAAATCTCTTCGCAAAAGACATTGAGCAAATACCAATCCGAAATGGGTATGGCATCGGTATTGTCGAAGCCGCGAAAAAGAATCCGAACATCGTTCTCCTGTGTGCCGACCTCACAGACTCCACGAGAAGCAGAGAATTTCAAAAGGAATTTCCCGATCGCTTTGTCCAAGTCGGTGTCCAAGA